>SVIX01000034.1 GCA_015069285.1 Clostridiales bacterium
ATTACGGCGGTGCTGTTTAAATCGAAAAGCAAAAAGAATTAAGAAAGATTCGTCGTTTATTCAATCATTCGCTTGACAAAAAGCGAATGATTTTTTATACTGATAATGGTAGCGTAGCTAAAAAAACAGGATAAGTCAGTTTTATAGCATTTTAGCGCATTGTATTTTACGAAGGAAAATATTATAATGGAAAAGAAAGGAGAAATAAAATGATGTTTCTTGGTTTGGAATTGGGTTCTACGAGAATTAAATCGGTTTTAGTGGACGAGCAAGGCAAAGTGCTTGCAAGCGGTTCTTACGAATGGGAAAATAAGCTTGTAAACGGGTATTGGAGTTATGCGTTAGACGAGGTGTGGAAGGGCGTAAAAGCAAGTTATACCGCGTTGAACGAAGCGTATAAAAAAGAAAACGGCGAATATATTCAAACGCTGTCCGCTATCGGTATTTCGGCGATGATGCACGGGTATTTGGCGTTTGATAAAGAGGATAATTTATTGACCCCTTTCCGTACTTGGCGCAACGCGAGGCAAGCGCAAGCGTCGGAGGAATTGACGGAGAAATTAGGTTTCCACATTCCGCAACGTTGGAGCGTAACGCATCACTATCAAGCGATACTTAACGGGGAGAGCCATTGTAAGGACGTGGCGTTTTTAACGACGCTTTCGGGGTACGTGCATTGGAAACTCACGGGCGAAAAAGTACTTGGAATGGGCGACGCGTCGGGAATGTTCCCCGTAAGCGGAAGGGGTTACGACGAACGAATGATAGATATTTATAACGCGCTTATCAAGGCGCGCGGTATTGACGCGGATATCAAAGCGTTATTGCCCAAACCGCTTATGGCGGGCGAAACCGCAGGCGTGCTTACTAAGGAAGGGGCAAAATTATTGGACGAGAGCGGAACGCTTGCTCCCGGCGCGCTTTGTTGTCCGCCCGAAGGGGACGCCGGTACGGGTATGGTGGCGACGAACGCCGTAAAAGAGGGAACGGGGAACGTATCCGCCGGGACGTCGGCGTTCGTGATGATAGTAATGAAAAAGGCGCTTTCCAAAGCGTATTCGCAAATTGACGTCGTTACGACGCCGTCGGGAAAACCCGTGGCGATGGTACACGCGAATAATTTCACTTCGGAAATCAACGCTTGGACGAGCCTTTTCTTGGAAACGCTTTCTATGATGGGTGTAAAAGCGGACGCAGGCGAGCTGATAAAACGGTTATTTGAAAAATCGACGGAAAGCGATTTTGACTGCGGTAAGCTTTTCGGGTACAATTTTTTGGCGAGCGAACCTATCGTGGGGGTAGAGGTCGGCAGACCGCTCGTCTACCGATTGCCCGACGGGAAATTTTCGCTTGCGAACTTTATGCAGATGCAAATTTATTCGGCGCTTGGCGCGCTTGCAACGGGTATGGAGATTTTGTGTAAAGAAGGCGTAGAGGTAGACGAAATTTGCGGACACGGCGGATTTTTTAAGACGGAATTCGTCGGGGCAAACGCGATGAGTTCGGCGCTTGGCGCGCCTATCGTGACGATGCAAAACGCAGGCGAGGGCGGTGCTTGGGGTATGGCGCTTCTTGCGTTGTACGCGTATAAAGCTACGGGTACGTTGGAGGCGTTCTTGGAGGAGATTTTCTCAAAAACGGAGAAGACGAGAACGCAAGCAACCGAAAAGGAAAGAGAAAAATTTAAAGAATTTCTCAAAGGATATAACGCAGGATTGTGGATAGAGAAACAATTCAAGGAGGAAATAGGATGTTAGAAACCCTCAAACAAACGGTCTTTGAACAAAATATGAAACTTAAAGAAAGCGGACTCGTCGTTCTCACTTGGGGGAACGTAAGCGGAATCGATAGGGAACGGGGGCTTGTTTGTATTAAGCCGAGCGGAGTGCCTTACGAAGGAATGACGGCGGACGATATGGTTATCGTGGATTTGGACGGCAACGTCGTAGAAGGGAAATACCGCCCGTCCAGCGATACGCCTACCCATTTGTATTTATATAAGGCGTTTCCGAAAGTCGGGGCAATCGTGCATACCCATTCGACGAACGCCGTTGCGTTCGCGCAAGCAGGGCAAGGCATTACGGCGTACGGTACGACGCACGCGGACGCGTTTTTCGGGGACGTGCCTTGCGCGCGTTCGCTTACCAAAGAAGAGATAGAAAACGAGTACGAAAAAAATACGGGCGTAGTGATAGCGGAAACCTTTAAAGACAAAGACTACAACGCCATTCCTGCCGTTTTGGTGAAAAATCACGGTCCGTTTACTTGGGGCAAAACCCCGCAAAAAGCGGTGGAAACGGCAATTACTTTGGAGGAAGTCGCAAAAATGGCGATTGCTACGAAACAAATCAATGCGCAAACCGAGAGGGTGGGACAGTATCTTTTGGATAAGCATTATAATAGAAAACACGGTAAAAACGCATATTACGGACAAGGAGAAAAGAAGGAATGAAAAAGATTTATTTTATCACGGGAAGTCAGGATTTATACGGGGACGAAACGTTAAAACAGGTGGCGGTAGATAGCCAAGAAATGGTAGCTTTTTTAAACGAAAAGGTAAAAAAAGCGGAAATCGTATGGCAAAATACGGTTAGAAACAGCGAAGAGGCGGAAGACGTGCTTTTGCGCGCGTCCGCGGATAAAGACTGTATCGCGGTCATCACTTGGATGCATACTTTCTCGCCTGCTAAAATGTGGATAAAAGGGTTGCAAAGGTTGATGAAACCGTTGTTGCATTTACATACGCAGTTCAATCGGGAATTGCCCTATAAAACGATTGATATGGATTTTATGAACCTCAATCAATCGGCGCACGGGGATAGAGAGTACGGCTTTATTTGCACGCGTCTTGGTATTCAACGCGAGGTCGTTGCGGGGTATTATAAAAACGAGAGCGTTCTAAAAAGAATTAACCGTTTCGTAGACGTAGCGATTGCGATGGACTTTTCTCATTCGTTGCGCGTAGCGATGTTCGGGAACAATATGCGCGACGTGGCGGTTACCGACGGGGACAGAGTGGAAAGTGAAATCCGTTTCGGTTGGAACGTAAACTATTACGGAATCGGGGATTTGGTCGAGCTGGTAGACGGCGTAACGCAAAAAGAAGTAGACGAAAAAATGGCGTCTTACGCTGAAAAATACGAGATTCGCACGGATAATTTGGACGCGGTAAAGGAACAGGCAAAGTATGAAATCGCGCTTGAAAAATTCTTGGCGAAAGAACGCATCGGCGCGTTTACCGATACTTTCCAAGATTTACACGGCTTAAAGCAGTTGCCCGGTTTGGCGGTGCAAAACGTTATGGCAAACGGCGTGGGGTTTGGTCCTGAAGGGGATTACAAAACCTCGGCGCTTATGGCGGTGCTTTGTAAAATGGCGGAAGGCAGAACGGGCGCAACCGCGTTCTTGGAAGATTACACCTACGATTTATGCGAAGGCGAAGAATTGGAACTTGCGTCGCACATGTTGGAGGTTTCGCCCGTATTTGCGGACGGAAAACCGACGGTGGAAGTGCATCCTTTGGGCATCGGCGGAAAAGAACCTCCCGCAAGATTGGTGTTCGACGGTATCGTGGGCAAAGGGATTGCCGTGTCTATGGTAGATATGGGTACGCATTTTAGATTGATTTGCGCGAATATCGAGCTTGTAAAACAACCCGAGGCGATGCCCAAACTTCCCGTTGCGCGCGTTATGTGGAAAATATTGCCCGATTTTGCGAGCGGGGCGGAAAGCTGGATATACGCAGGCGGAGCGCATCACGCAGTCGTTTCTACCGCGTTGACCAAAGAGGATATTGCGTTGTTCGCAAAACTTACCGATACGGAAGTCGTGTTTATCGGATTTTAAGAAATAAAAAACAACCGCTTTCTTGGGAAGGCGGTTGAATTTTTTAATTAGACGGTTAATCCGTAACTTCCCGTGACGGGGTCTTGGAAAAGCGGAAGAAGGGGCGGAAAAAAGGTCCACAAAATAAAAAGCGCGGTAAGAAGACAAAAGAGAAGGACGGGCGCGACGGGGGAGGCGGGTTTTCGTTCTTCTTTTTTAAATAAGAAAAATTCTACGAGATAGCCTATGCCTGCGGAGAGGAAAAAGATAGCGATATTCACCCAAGCGGGGGATTTTCCGAACGCGCCGTTGTAGGTATAAAAAAGAAGGGGGACGAGGAGGACGGCTATTAGCGTACCGACGAATTTGACGCTCCAATAATTCGGGAAGGTATTCGCGAAGAATTTGCCTTGGATAAGGGTAAAAAGGAGCATAGGAAAAAAGAGGATTTTCATGTGTTCCCAAGTGGATTCGTTGACGGCGCAAAAGGGCGCGAGCGCGAGGAAACCCGTCCATTGATAAAGAAAATGTAACAACGTGCCAACGACGGCGGTGAAAGTAAAAGCGCCGAGCGTCCAAACGGATAAAGAATTTTTCATAAACGCCTCCATGGTAAAGTATCATATTCTTTGAAAAGGGCGGTTATGACGGTATTTTTTTAAAATTTATTCGATTTATGAAGTAGAATTGTTGCGAAAGTTTTTTGGGTATGATATAATAACGCTATAAAGCGCAAAGCGAAAATGGAAAATTAGGAGGATAATGCGATGCAAAGAATGAAAAAAGGAAATACCTTCGTCAATATGGGCAGTAAAGGACATTTTTATTTGTCTACGGACGAGGATATGCGTGAAGACTACGAATACGGCTACGTCAATACCAATTTGTCGTTGTTTGCCGATTACGAAGTGGAATACAAAGATTTAATGATAATGCCGACGAACGATTTCTACGTATACGATAACCGTCGGGAAACGGAAAAGGGATTCGAGGTGGATTACCGCCTTACCACCTATCCGTCGCTACTCATTACCGAAAAGGTGGAGCATATCGAAGGTACGGAAGTCTTCCGTCAAACGACGCGCGTGAAAAACGAGGCGAAGGAGTTCGTTCGTCTTACCCGTTTGAGCTGTGCAAACGTGACGGGGATTGGTATCAACGGTACGAGATGGACGGAAGACGATACCCGTTTTCAGGTGTATTTTTCGTATAACCATTGGCAGGGCGAAGGTCAATGGCAAAAGAGGTCGCTTAAACAGTTGGGTATCTATCCCGGTAGCGGTCATCCTTGGGAAAAATGTACCTTCCGTTTGCAATCTATGAGTTCTTGGAGTACCTCCGATTATTATCCTTTAATGATTATCGAAGATACCGAACGCGGTGAATGTTGGTTTTTCGAGCGCGAGGGCGCGGAAAATTGGTTTATCGAAATTAACGCGTTCGAGGGATACGGTTCGCCCTTTTTCAACGTGGCAATCGGTGGCGCGGACGAAAACTTGGGCTGGTATTACGATTTGCAATCCAACGAAACGTACGAAACGGGCGTTGCCGTGTACGGCGTGGTGAAAGGCACGTTCGAAGACGCGGTAAGAGAATTGACGAAATACAAGCGGAAAACGAATTTGGCGAAATACCCTATTGAGGTATCGTTTAACGACTTTATGAACTGTAACTGGGGACAACCGGTGGAAGATACTTTGATACAGATGATAGACAGGTCTGCGGAGGTGGGCGTTGAATGTTTCTGTATCGACGACGGTTGGTCGAAAATCGGCGAATGGATTCCGTACGACCACGTATTCCCTAAACTCGGCGGGTTTAAAGGTTTTGTCGATTATATCCGCTCCAAAGGTATGCGCGCGGGCGTTTGGTTCGAGTTCCAAAGAGCGGACGAATCGGAGGCGCGGAAAGAGAAAAAAGATTCGTTGATGTATAGAAAGGGCGCGATAATTGCCCGTCACCGTCCGAAATGGAATATGCAATCCAAAGAAGTTCGCGATTGGTTAATGGAATGTATCGATAGGGTATATCAAGCGGGTGTGCGTTATATTAAAAACGACCATAACAGCGACGAAAGAATCGGTACGGATTACGAAGGCGCAAGCCCTGCGGAAGGCGTAAAGAAAAACGAAGAGGCGTTTTTGAGTTTTATCGACGAGGTAAGAGAAAGATATCCCGATATGCTTATCGAAAACTGTGGCGCGGGCGCAATGCGCGACGATTACGGTACTTTACGCCATTTCCACTTGCAATCGACGACGGACCAAGAAGATTATAGATTGTATCCCTCTATTTTGGTCGGGGAATCCGCGTACTTATTGCCTGAAAAGGCGGGCATTTGGGGGTATCCGTACCCGCTCCTTTATAAGGATATTTTCACGAAGAAAATTCCTCAAGAGGAATTGGAGGCGCATAAAGACGGTCGCGAAACGGTGTTCAATATGGTCACCGCAATGATGGGATATATGTATTTATCGGGCAGAATCGAAGAGGCGGACGCGTATAATTTATCGCTTATCCGTGAGGGTATTCAAACGTATAAATCGTATAAAGATACGATACAAGAGCGTTATCCCGCCTTCATTCTTCCGTTCAGATTGTTGAGCGATAAAACGTACAACGCGTACGGCTTGCAGGGCGAAGAGGATATGATTCTCGCCGTTTGGGCTATGGAACAAACGGAATTTTCCTTGGATTTGGAAAGATACGGCGTAAAGAGCGTAGAAAAAATCTATCCTATCGACAGACAGGACTGCGCGTACGCTTTTGACGGAAAATCTTTAAACTGCCGTTTTGAAAAACAATACTCCGCAACCTTGTTCCGTTGCGTGAAAAACTGAATAATGAAGTAACAATGTAAACGAATAAGGAAAACCCGACTTTTATAGGGTGATGTTCTTAGCGGAGAATTTGAAAGCCCTACTAAGTGCGAGCATCGCATTTGTCTGGACAAATGCAATATGGGCTAAGCCCAAACCCATATTACAAGCAGAAAGAGAGAACAAATCGGTTTCATACGAGCCGAAATGTGCTCTCTTTTTCTGTTAGTATTAAAAGTGATATTCTTCGCTGACGCGAAAAGTGATATTTCCCTGACGGAAAGTGATATTGCAAGGCAAAGCCTCGCAGTGATATTCTATTCGCCTAAAAACTCGCGTAGCGAATATCACTCAGCGTAGCCGAATACAACTGCGTAGCAATATCACTCGCCGTAGGCGAATAGAGTTGCGTGATACTCCGTTAAGAGTATCACGCATATAGGTCGGGTTTTTCCGTGACAAAGGAATAGAACGATTATGCACGGTTCTACATAAAGAACCGTTGACAAACTTTGTCAAAAGTGATACAATACATATATCTAAACTTCGTTTATAAGGAAGAAATCGTATGAACAAGAAATTTTTGAAACTATTGGCGACCCTTTTTGCTTGCGCCACGCTCGCCGTAGGGTTCGTAGCTTGCGAGGATGAACAAAGCGGTAGCTCGTCCAATTCGGGTAATAGCGCAAGCACCGAACAAAGCACGCCCGATAGCAGTACGCCTGAAGACAGCAGTTCGGGGGATAGCGCGCACGAACACGACTATACGGCGGTAGTCACCGCGCCCACCTGCACGGAACAAGGCTACACCACGTATACCTGCGAATGTGAGGATAGCTATATCGCCGATTACGTAGACGCGTTAGACCACGAGTTTATCAATTACATATCGAATAACGACGCAAAATGTGGCGTAAACGGTACGGAAACGGCCACTTGCAACCGCGACGGCTGTAACGAAACGGACACGAGAACGGACGAGGATTCCGCTCTTGACCACGAGTTTATCAATTACGTATCGAATAACGACGCCACCTATGAAAAAGACGGCACGAAGACTGCCGTTTGTAACCGTGACGGTTGTAATGAAACGGACACGGTGGCGGATGAAGGTTCAAAACTTACGGAAAGTAAAATTTCTTTCAAGACGCTGACAGTAAACGGTACGAACGTTTACGGCAAAGTAAGCAACACGGCGGAAACGTTCTCTTTTATCAACGAAGTTGCGGTGCAAGGCGACGCAAAATTTATAGTGTCGTTGGACCTTTACGGGATACAAACGGTTGTAACGAAGACGATTCCTCTTGACGTAGGCGATAATACGGTGTACGTTATCGAAATGATAAACGGCGAACCGACGGTTGTTTACACCGTTACCATTCGTCGACGCCCTACGTACGAAGTTACGTTCGACGCCAACGGCGGTACAAGCGTACAAACGCAAACGGTAGAAGAAGATAGCCTTGCAACTACGCCCCAAACGACAAGAGCAGGCTATACCTTTACGGCTTGGGATTATGATTTTACAAAACCTATCACGAAAGATACCGTGATTGAGGCAAGCTGGACGGCAAATACGAATACGCCGTATACGGTAGAATATTACTTGCAAAATCTTGAAAACGACGAATATACCTTACAAGAAACGGTTGAATTAACGGGTACGACGGATACCACCGCTACGGCAGAAATAAAAACGTTTGAGCATTTTACTTATAATACGAATAGAAGTATAAAAAGCGGAAATATTGACGGCGACGGGAGTCGAGTATTAAAAGTATATTATACGCGTGATAGTTATAAGATTGCCACGGCGAGAAATAACAGCAAAGCAGGTACGGTTACGAGTATCAACGGCAATTACCGTTATGAAAAATCTTTTACCGTAACCGCAACGACGAACGCAGGATATACCTTCCTCGGTTGGTATGAGGGCGAAAAGCTCGTTTGCGAAACGCAAGAATTCACCTTTAAGACAGAAAAGAGCGTAACGTATACGGCAAAATGGAAAGCCAATGGAACAACGCCGTATAAAGTAGAATACTATCTGCAAAATCTTGAAAACGACGAATATACCTTACAAGAAACGGTTGAATTAACGGGCACGGCGGATACGACGGCGAACGCGGAAATAAAAACGTTCGCGCATTTCACGTACAATGCAAGCAAGAGTGTAATAAGCGGAAATATTCACGGCAACGGTAGCCAAGTATTAAAAGTATATTACACGAGAAATAAATATACCCTCGCAATCAATAATTCTTCCGCAGGTTCTATTACAAATCAAGGAACTTATAAATACGATAAAGCAATCACGACGACGGCAACGCCTTATTTGGGCTATCATTTCTTGGGTTGGTATAGCGGAGAGGACGTGCTTTCGACGGATTTAAGCTATACGTTTACCGTAACGCAAAACGTAACGGCAAAATTTGAAATGAAAGCAGAAATGTCGATTTTCAATTTTACTTCTACTGCTACTACTTGCTCTATTACGGGCATAAAAAATAAAGCGGTAACGGAAATTATCGTACCTGATTACGTAACAAGTATTGGGGGGTCTGCGTTCTATGGTTGCAACAGTTTGACAGAAATAACGATTCCGTTTATAGGGGCAAGCAAATACGCGACGGGTTATCAAGCCGTATTTGGTTATATCTTTGGGCATTATGCTACGAGCAGTTCTTCTACTATAAGCGGAGCTACATATCAATATTACTATTCTTCCGCATATCATTACGAATACTATCATTACTATATTCCCACTTCGTTAAGAAAAGTAACGTTTACGGGTACGGTTATTAGTAATTCTGCGTTTTATAATTGTAGTCGCTTAACGAGCGTGGTCATTGGCAACGGCGCAACTTCTATCGGTAGAGAGGCGTTCTGGGGTTGTAGTCGCTTGACAGGTATAGAAATTCCCGCCTCTGTCACGAATATTGGTTCTTCTGCGTTCTATAATTGCAGTAGCTTGACGAGTATCACCATTCCCGACGGCGTAACTTCTATCGGTTCTGATGCGTTCTATAATTGCAATGGATTGACAAGTATAGAAATTCCCGACTCTGTCATGAGTATCGGTTCTTCTGCGTTCGCTTGGTGCAATAGATTGACGATTTATTGCGAGGCGAAGAGTCAGCCGAGCGGTTGGAGCGTGGAATGGAATTCTTCCAACCGCCCCGTTGTTTGGGGATACGTAGAAGGAGTTAGTTGTACGCATGAGGTAGAATATACGGTATCGGTTGAACCTACGTTTGAAACCGCAGGCGAATTGAGCGGATATTGCGCAGTATGCGCTACGAATACAACGGTTACTTTGCCGAAACTTAACGAAACGGATTACGTAAAAGCTACGGTTAAAGAAGCTGAATGCGACAAAAACGGTATTGATTCCTATACGATTACTGTAAAAGATAAGACGGTTACGTTTGAAGTAGAAAACACCGCGCGACATACCTATAACGGTAGGAAGATGGATTTGAACAATGTTTACACGGCGGACGAAGTGCAAAGTATTATCCCAAACGCTCCTGCAACCTGCTTAGACCACAGCGGTAAGGGTACGTTCGTATGTGACGATTGCGGTAAGACCTATATGGTTAGCTTAAGTGGTGACCACGTATACGGACCTGGAAGCGTTATCAGCGAAGTTCCTTCCACCTGTACGGTAGCTGGTTCTAAGACCTATCAATGTGACGTATGTGACAAGACGTATACGCAAGCGTTGCCTCTTAAAGCGCACGAATTGGGCGAACCCGACGTAAAAGTAACGGACAAAGGCACGGCTGATGAAAAAGTTACGCTTACCTTCAAGTGCAAAAACTGTGACTACACGAACACGATTGAATGTAAAGATTACGACGTAGTAACGACGCCTGCAACGTGTGCGGCTCCCGGTAGCATCGTATACACCTACACCTATATGGACGGTGCAGACGAAAAGCAAGGTGAATACACGATTGTTCTTGAACAAAAATTACACAACTACCAAGGCGTAGAAATTGACGATACGAAGACGGTAGAATACAGCAAGTTGAAGGAAATCTTCGGTGACGACCTCTCCGGTTGTACGTTGATTGCAAATGCGCTTGCAGATTGTACGTCGACGGGTTATGCAACCTACGTATGCTCCGATTGTGGTAAGACGTTCATGCTTACGGTAACGGGCGACCACGCTTGGAAGCTTAGCCAAACGATTCCTTCGGACTGCGTAACGGACGGTAAACTCATCTACGTATGTGAAAACGACGAAACGCATACCAAGACGGAAACGAACACCGCTGATTTGAAGAAAGGTCATAGCCTTGTACTCTCCGAAGAAGATAGCGATTTCGAAAAGGGTAAGATTGTATTCAACTGTGCAAACTGCGACCATAGCGAAACGATTGACGCGATTAAGTTCGAGGTAAAAGTAACGCCTGCGACCTGTACGACTACGGGTGAAAGATACGTAGAATATACGTACGTTGATAAGGCTGACAACAACACGGAAAAATCCGATAGAAAGACGTTGGAAATTCTTCGTGTTACTACGACGCATATGTTCGGTACGCATAGCCTTGTAGTAGACGGCACGAAAGTTTACACGATGAGCGAATTGAAGGCAATCTTCGGTGAGAACCTTGACGGTTACACGCCGATTGCGAACTCCCCTGCAACCTGCTTAGAAGAAGGTCACGGAACGTTCGTATGTAAGGATTGTGGTGGCACGTTCATGATTGACGTTAAGGGCGACTGCGACTTTACGGAATGGACGTATGTAGATGCAACCTGTACGGAAGACGGTTACAAGACCAGAACGTGTAAAGTATGTGGCGATGTACAAAAAGAAAAGACGTCTGATAAGACTGGTCATACCTATATCTACACGGTAGAAACGAAAGCAACTGTTGACAGCGAAGGTAAACTTGTTGTTACCTGTGAAGACTGCGACTTCGAAAAGGTAATCGTATTGAAAGCGTTGAGCAAAGACAACGGTTATGAAGTAAAAGAAGTAGTGAAAGCAAGCTGTAAGGGCGAAGGTTTGACGACCTATACCGTAGTAATTACAATGGAAGAAGGCAAGACGTTCACCTACGTTGAATCCGTAGTAACTGAACCTGTTGAACACGAAACCATGAATCCTCCTGTATTCACTTGGAGAGAAGACGGTAAGGAATACACGGGCTACTACTGTGAAGTATGTAAGATGATTATCGTAACTTCCGTAAAGGACGTAGCTTAATCGAAAGTAAATAACTCTCGATAAACGAGAAGAACGCGTGGCGCGAAAACGCCACGCGTTCTGATTTTTTATGCAAACAATAATGCAAAACCGCGTTTTACAATTTATGGCAGGTAGAGTGTCATTCTGGAACGGAGCGGTTATTCCCCCTGTCCGTCATTCTGGAACGGAGCGTAGCGGAGTGATAGAATCTCTTAGACTCTATCGGTCACTTCGTTCCCTCCTTAAGTGACAGAGAGGCGAGGTAACGCACTTTGCCTACGGGATTACTTCGTCGTTTCGCTTCTCGTAATGATAGGAAAAACGTCATTGCGAGCCGTCGTAGACGGCGTGGCAATCTCAAGTGTGATGAATTGAAAACTACGTTTTTATGAATTGCACGCATTGCGTGTATTGTAGTAATTATTCCATAATGCAAAACCGCGTTTTACAATTTATGGCGGGTAGAGTGTCATTCTGGAACGGAACGGTTATTCCCCCTGTCCGTCATTCTGGAACGGAGCGTAGCGGAGTGATAGAATCTCTTAGACTCTATCGGTCACTTCGTTCCCTCCTTAAGTGACAGAGAGGTGAAGTAACGCTCATCGCTCCAAAGTGATAAAGGGGGACGGTTATAGCGAGCGGAGGTATGTGAAGCGGTGCGTAAAGTCTTGAAAGAGCAACGCGCCAAACGCGCAAAAAAACGAGAAGCGTAACGCGTTTTCTTAAAAAAGACAAAATTTTGTTTGACAATAAAAGGCGTTTATTGTATAATAAAACAAAACTTGTCATTAAGGAGAAAATGCTATGACGATTGAAGAAAGGTTGCAAAATTTAGAACTTGAAGATTTGGTAGGGCAAACGCTTTGTTATGATATTTACGACCGTGATGACCCCAAAGAAATAGAAGAAATTCTTAAAAAAATCCGTCCGGGCGGAATCTTTTTGACGCGTATGTCGCAGGAAAAGATTAAAATGTATACGGATATGGCAAACAAATATACGAAATTGCCCGTTATCGTTGCGGCTGACGTTGAAAACGGACCTGCTGCGATAGTGGAGGACTCGGTGTTTATACCCCATCAAATGGCTTGGGGGGCTTGCGACGACGCCGATTTGCTGAAAAAAGCGGGACGGGCAACTGCGAAAATTTGTCGTAAAAACGGTGTGCATTGGACGTTCTCGCCCATTATAGACATTAATTATAATTTCCGTAATCCGGAAAGCAATATTCGTAGCGTTTCAGACGATCCCAAACAGGTCGTGAAAATGACGAAAGCTATGATGGAAGGTATGCAAGAAAACGGATATATGGTAACGGCTTGTAAACATTTCCCCGGACAAGGTATGGACGAGCGTAACTCGCATTTCTTGACTACGTCCAATCCAATGACGCAAGAAGAATGGATGAACACCTACGGTTGGGTGTATAAGCAAATGATTGAAGCAGGCGCGCCGTCGATTATGGTAGGACACGGCGGTTTGGAATGTTTTGAAAAGGAAATAGACCCCTTATTTGGTGCTTTGCCTGCGGTGCTTTCCAAGAGTTTGATGACCGACCTTTTGAAAGGAATTCTCGGCTTTGACGGGTGCTTGGTTTCCGACGCAATGAGTATGATCGGCGTGGCTTCGCGCGTAAACGATTTGGCGGAAATTGGCGTGAAATTCTTAAAGGCGGGAGGCGACGTGATTTTGTTCCCCGAACCTACCGATTTTGATAACGTGCTTCAAGCGGTAAAAAGCGGTGAATTACCTATGGAACGCTTAAAAGACGCCGTATTGCGTATGTTGCGTTTAAAGGAACGCGTTAGATTGTTTGAGGAGCAATCAAAAATTAACGCGGAAATAGGAGACGTAACCGATATGGAAGAAATTGCGCAAGAAATTGCCGATAAAAGTATTAAAGTCGTGCGCGATTATAATCACGTTATTCCTACAAAACTCGAAAAGGGTTCGAAGATTTTGATGTTGAATATGTTAGAACCGCATTTCCATAAACCGCCTACGGGCAAGGAATTATCCGCAATGAAACAGGCGTTTGAGGAACGCGGATATATCGTCGACGAAATTTATACGGCAAAACATAAACAGGTTCAAGAAATTATGAATAACTACGATATGATTTGCTTGAACTGTAAAATGAGTTCGCAAGATTATAACGGCGCTTCCATGCGTGTAAATTGGAATAACATTATGGTATTGTGGCGCGGATACGTATTGCAACATAAACGCTTCGTATTTACCTCGTTTGGCGACCCGTATAAATTATTCGACTTCCCTTACTTAAAAGAATACGTGAATGCGTTTTCTTTCACGGACGCGTCGCAACGCGCCGTAGTAAAGGTTATTTTAGGGGAAATAGAAGCACAAGGCAAAAACCCCGTTCGTTTAGAGGGATTTTTTGAAAGAGAAGTATAACGAAAAAAGAAACGGTTCGCCGTTCTTCCCATAAAGATTTTTAAAGTATTATAAAAGACTAACGAAAAATTCGTTAGTCTTTTCCTTCATAGCAACAACCGCGAGTGGGAACTCGCGGTTGTCAGAAACCACCAGCTATGCTGGTGGCAAATAGCTTTAGCTTCAAGCCTACCATTTGCTATACAAAAAAGCTCCTCTGTGCTAAACTGTATG
>SVIX01000035.1 GCA_015069285.1 Clostridiales bacterium
GGGGGGGGGTGCTATAATGTTGCTACGCTAAGAATGGCGTGTAGTATAATTTTTAGGAGGTAAAAAAAATGGCAAAGAAGAAAAGTACGAAAAAAGCTTTGTTAGCAAGTGTTTTGGCTTTAACACTTTCTTCGAGTATGCTCGTGGGAACGACGTTCGCTTGGTTTACGGATTCCGTCACGAGTGGTAGCAACGTAATCCAAACGGGTTCGCTCGACGTGGAGGTCGAATATACCTTAGACGGTAAAAATTGGGACAATCTTGACGGAGCGAACGACTTATTCCAAAAAGGACTTT
Organism: Clostridiales bacterium; assembly: GCA_015069285.1. GTDB lineage: Bacteria > Bacillota > Clostridia > Christensenellales > Borkfalkiaceae > Scatosoma. The sequence goes on from SVIX01000035.1 coordinate 298, forward strand.
GGGAACCCGGTCATACCGAATTGGTGGTTCTTAAAATCAGTAACGCGGGTTCGTTGGCGTTAAAATACAATGCGAATTTAAATATCGTGAACGAACAAATCGGAAAAACGGAAGCGGGCGAGGATATCGTGCTTTCCGAAATACTTACGGTAAGTACGCTTATTGAAAAGGAAGCGGACGTGACGGCGCAAGACTTAGAACAAGCCTTTACGTCGGAAACCGCCGTAACCTATCCCGTTTCGTCCAGCTTTATGGACGCGAGCGTATTGGGCGCGGATAAGGCGTTGCTTGAAGGGGAATCCGATTACGTGTTTATTCAGGTCGATATGGCGGAAACCGTAGGCAACGAGGCAAATCATAACGGCGTAGATATTCCTACCATTAAATTCGGCGTAAACGTACTTGCAACGCAATATACGTATGAGGAAGACAGCTTTGACAATCAATACGACGTAAACGCTGAATATGACAATCCTTCCGATTTTGGTTACGAGGTAGTTTACATTTATAATTTGGACGATTTTACCGATTTCGGAAAAGCGGTAAACGCGAACTCCACCTACGGCGGTGTGAAAGTTGCCAATAACAGCAAAGTGTGGGTAGAAGTTATGTCGGATATCGATATGACGGACGCGCCTGCAATTCAAGGGACAGAGTTTTCGATTGGCAACGGAAACAATCTCGTCTTTTGCGGTGTATTCGACGGCAATAATCACGTAATTAGTAATTACACGATTTCGGCAGCGTGGACGTATAACGTATCGCTTTTCAGAACGGCGGGCGTTGGGTTTACGATGTGCGATATTACCTTTAAAGACTGTTCCGCAACAAAAACGAACAATCGCGGTACGGGCTTGATTATTGGAACGACTGGCGGTGGCGCAACGTTCGATAACGTTGACCTTGTAAATTGCACGGTAAACGGTTATAGCCAAGCGGGCGCGTACGTTGGAAGTATGACGGAAGGCGCGCTTACCTTCGTGGATTGCGACGTGACGAACGTTACGATAACGGCAATTTATGAAAATCCTGAAATGGCAATCTTCCTTGGAAGAGGTTGGTCTGCGCACGATTATGAAACGAGCGGTGTTTGGGTGACGAATTGCACGACGACGAACTGCAAAGCGTTTATTAACGGCGTAGAGCAGGCGACGGTAAAGGATTATAATTACACGAAATAATTCCCTGATACGAAACACGAGAAAGGCGGTAGAGGAAAAATCTATCGCCTTTCTTATATAGTAAAACCGTTCGCGAGCGAAAGCGAAGTAATCCCATGGAAGAAAGGGATTGCCACCGCTCCGCGCAAAAGTAAAAAAAGGGGAACAACCTACGGAAAGGTCGTTCCCTATTTTACCATTTTTAAATTTTAATTAAAACGCTTTGCCTGCCGAACCGAGTACGTTGACGATTTTGTGTTTTACCATTTCTTTCATCATCGTGCGCGCGTCGCCAAGATATTGACGGGGGTCGAAGTGCGAAGGTTGTTCGGTGAAGTGCTTACGGATAGCCGCCGTGAACGCTACGCGAAGGTCGGAGTCGATATTGATTTTACAAACCGCCATTTGCGCCGCCTTTCTAAGTTCGCTTTCGGGGATACCGATAGCGTCGGGCATGTGTCCGCCGAATTGGTTGACGATAGCAACCTTGTCTTGAGGAACGGAGGACGCGCCGTGTAAAACAATAGGGAAACCGGGCAATCTTTTGCCGATTTCTTCCAAAATATCCAAACGGAGTTTGGGGTCTTGACCGGGCTTAAATTTATACGCGCCGTGGCTCGTTCCGATTGCGATAGCCAAAGAGTCGATACCCGTTCTTTGCGTAAATTCTTCTACTTCGTCGGGGGAAGTGAATTGCGCGTCAGCCGCGGATACGTTTACGTCGTCTTCGATACCTGCAAGTTTACCAAGTTCGGCTTCTACGACGACGCCGTGGTCGTGCGCGTATTCTACGACTTTCTTGGTAATAGCGATATTTTCTTCCCAAGGATGCGAAGACGCGTCAATCATAACGGAAGTGAAACCGCCGTCGATGGACGCTTTGCAGATTTCAAAATCTGCGCCGTGGTCAAGGTGCATAGCGATGGGAACGTCGTTCGTTTCGACAGCCGCTTGTACGAGGTGTTTCAAGTATACGGGATTCGCATACTTTCTTGCGCCTGCGGATACTTGCAAAATCACAGGGGATTTTTCTTCGTTTGCCGCTTCAACGATGGCTTGAATCATTTCCATATTGTTTACGTTGAACGCGCCGATTGCGTATTTACCCGCATACGCTTTTTTGAACATGTCGGTAGTAGTTACTAAAGGCATAATAAAATTCCTCCAAAATTTTTTACATACAAAAAATATTATACCCTATTTTTCGATAAAAAGCAATCGAATACGACGGGGGAATTAAAAAAAAATTTTGAAACCGCGCGCGGAGCATATATATAATAATGTATTTGCGTTAGAAATTTCTCTTTTTTGGGAGTGAAAATTTCGCGAACGCAGTAAAAATACCCCTCCTTGAAAAATTTTTTCAAAAAATTAAAAAAAATTGAAAAAGTCGACGCAAAACAGCTTGACTTAAATTTCTTTTCATACTACAATAAATAGGCAAGTTGCGGAAACCGCTTGAATTTAGCCGTTTTTCCCCGTTAGTTGAACGGAAATATTCAAACAAAAACCGCAAACGAACGCAATAAAAAATATACCAAACAAAGGAGTAACATATTATGAAAACCTATATGGCGCACGCCGAAACGGTTGAAAGAAAATGGTACGTCGTAGACGCGGCGGGCGTAACGCTCGGTCGTCTTGCAACCAAAGTAGCAACCGTTCTTCGCGGTAAGCACAAACCTACCTACACTCCCCACGTGGATACGGGCGACTTCGTTATCGTTATCAATACGGATAAAGTCGTTTTGACGGGTAAGAAATTGGAAGATAAATACTACAGATACCACAGCGGTTACATTGGGGGCTTGAAAGAAATCCCTTACAAGAAGTTGATGGCGGAAAAGAGCGACCTTGCCGTATACGAAGCGGTAAAGGGTATGCTTCCCAAAAACAGTCTTGGCAGAGTAATGTTGAAAAAGCTCCGTGTTTACAAAGGCGCTGAACACAACCACGCGGCACAAAAGCCCGAAGAACTCAAAATTGACTAAAAGAGAGGATTGAAATATGGCAAAAGCAAACGTTAAAAAGAAAATTCAATTCTGGGGAACGGGTAGAAGAAAGAAGGCGATTGCTCGTGTTCGTCTTATCCCCGGCGGTAACGGTACGATTGTAATCAACGACAGAGCGTTTGAGGATTATTTCCCTCAAGGCACGTTGCAATACATTGTAAAACAGCCCCTCGTAGCAGTAGAGGCAGAAAGTAAATACGACGTTATGGTAAACGTTGTAGGCGGTGGTTATACTGGTCAAGCAGGCGCAATCCGTCTTGGCGTTGCACGCGCGCTTTTGGAAGCGGAAGAAAACAGCCGTCCCGTATTGAAGGCGGCAGGGTTCTTAACGCGTGACCCTCGCGCAAAGGAAAGAAAGAAGTACGGCTTGAAGAAAGCTCGTCGCGCACCTCAATTCTCGAAGAGATAATGATTGCCTTACGGCAAATTATATGGAAATTCCGATACTGTTTTGGTATCGGAATTTTTCGTTGGAGGGGTACGGGTTTATCGTCAGCGAACTTGCCGAAAGTGCGGGGATTCGTTATCATAACGGCGCGAATACCGTCACTTATTTCGGCGCGCTGTGTTTTTCCGTGTGATTTTTGTAAATTTTGGAAAAGTTTGACAAAAAGGTGAGTAAATTTGCCCGTTGGCTCGTTATATAAATACAAAGGGGTGAGGACTATGAGCAAGCAATACGGTGTGGAAAGTTATTACCGTTATTTGCAAGGCGACGACAAAGGTTTAGAAGAACTTGTAGCGGAATACGGCGACGCGTTGGTGCGCTTTGCCTATTGTATCGTGCGCGAAAGCTCGGTAGCGGAAGACGCCGTAGCGGACGTGTTCGCGCGTATGGCTTTAAAACGGAAGGCGTTCTTTCGGGAGGGGAATTTGCGCGCGTATTTATATAAAGCGGTGCGCAATAAATGTATGGACTATTTGCGTTTTCACCGCAAACGCGTGTCGCTTTCCGATTTGGAAAACGTACTTATCGGCAACCGTTTAGAAACGGATTTATTAAGCCGAGAACGCAACAAAACCTTATATTGTTGTATGCAACGGCTTGCTTTGCAGTACGCGCAGGTTTTATATCTCGTCTATTTGGAGGGGCAAACGATAGACGAGGCGTCGAAGATTATGAAAAAGAGCAAAAAACAAACGTATAACTTGCTCGCCCGCGCCAAAGCCTCTTTGAAAGATTTATTGCAAAAGGAGGGAATTTGCTTATGAAAACCAACGAAGAACGGATAAACGCGGTAAAGAAAAAATTACACGAAAAACGGCAAAACCGCAAACGCAAACGGATAGCGTACGCAAGCCTTGCGCTTGCCTTTTTGACGGCAATCAATCTCGTGCTGTTTATTCCCTATCCGACGGTAGAGGCGGTAGACGTTGCGCAAAAATATCAACAGTCCGAGTATTGCTCGCTAATTACCAAATTAAACGAAGTCACCTATCGACCGCAAAGCTTAAATCCGTACAAGAACAATTTCGATAAATGGATTGGAAGTAAATTTAGAGGAATGTTTCGCGCAAAACTCGATATGGATAGTACGTACGGCGGTGCGGTAAACGAGCTTGCCAAAGAGGAGAACGGTTACGTAGAAACGACGGACAATCAAACGGCGGGCGTTATCGAGGGGGATTTATTAAAACGCACCCAAAGCCATATTTTTTATTTGGAACAAACGGGAACGGGTTGTTTCGTGCGCGTATACGATATAAACGGGTTGAATTCTAAGGAAGTGGCGCGGTACGAAATTTCCCCCAAAGACGGGATAACTTTTTACGCGGACACGGCGGAATTGTACCTTTCCCAAGATGGCGACAGAGCGACGGTCGTTTTGCAAGGCTATCAAAAACAAGAGGGGAATTGGAGTCAGCCGTACGTCGTATTCGTGGGGTTGGACGTTTCCAACGCGACGGCGGTACGAGAAACGGACAGAAAATATTTATCGGGCGTGAGCGTATCTACGCGCAAGAAGGAGGACGCGTTTTTGGCGGTGGCGGAGTTTTCCGTTCGCTACAATCCGAATTTTGATAACCAAGCGGAATTTTTACCGCAATACGGCGCGTACGGTCAAATGGAAAGCGTTACGGCGGAGGATATTATTCTGCCCGATACGCTGACGAACGCGCGTTACGTTTGCGCGTATACGATAGACGAGAAAACCTTGCAACCGCGTTCTTCTATTGCCTGTTTATCCTACGCGCAAGATATCTACGTAGCCGAAGAAAATATGTATTTTCTCCACGGCTATTCGGATAAAGAAGAGCGCGAAGACGGAAAATACGCCATTTTGGATAAAACGGAAATTTCCCGTATATCGTATACGGACGGGGAGTTAAACTACGAAGGCGCGTTCTCCGTCGACGGGAGCGTTAAAAACCGCTATGCGCTCGACGAATACGACGGCGTATTGCGCGTGGTAACGAACTGTCGGGAAAGCGTATATCAAACGCTCGAAAGCGGGGAAAACGCGAGTAGAAAATATCTCTACGGCGCAACGCGCGTCAATTTATATTGCGTAAACGTTGCGGATTATTCGCTTTTGGCGAGCGTGGAGGATTTCGCGCCCAAGGACGAAAGGGCGGAATCGGTGCGGTTTGACAAAGACAAAGCGTACGTTTGTACGGCTATCGTCGTAACGCTTACCGACCCCGTGTTCGTGTTCGATTTAAGCGATTTGGCGAATATTACCTATAAAGATACGGGCGAAATAGACGGCTATTCCACCTCGCTTATTTCCTTTGGCAACGGGTTTTCCGTGGGCATCGGCTACGATTGGGGGCGGTGTCTTAAAATAGAAGTATACGAGGAAAGGGAGAACGGCGTCGTATCCGTGGACGCGTACGTGGATAGCGTGGAGTTTTCCGAGGACTATAAATCGTATTTTATCGACCGCGAAAACGGGTATATCGGCTTGGGCGTATACGACGCATCGGGGGACGGGCAGTATTTGTTGTTGTCCTTTGACGGCTATAAATTGCATTTAGAAAAGAAGTTGTTGCTTATAGGCGACAACGCGAAAAAACGAGGCGTCGTTATAGACGGGTACTTGTACGCGTTCGGCGAAGGCGAAACGGGATTTGCGGTCGGCGCGTTATAATGGAAAGAATAGAAGGCGGACGAAAAGGAAGATTAGTTCCTTTTCGTCCGCTTTGCTCTGTTTTCGTGCGCTTGTAAAAAAGAAATAAACGCCTCCTGCGCGTCCGTATTTTGCTCTTTAAGGTCTTGCGTTTTGTCCTCCGCAGGGGCGTCCGCCTGCGACGGCGGAGGGGGTTGAGCGCCCTCTGAGGGCGTGGGGTTTGGTAAAAGCGATTGCAAAAATTGTAAAATTCCAAAGGGTTCCACGATAAAAAAGACCTCCAAGCATAAATTTACTGAAATTTTCAAAAATTTTCACGCAAAAAAGCAAGAAAAGAATTGATTTAATTGACAATTTGATATATAATAGAGTATGTGTTATTATTGTCGGCTTACGGCAGGCAATCGTACGCAAATTATTTTTAACACTTTTAAGGAGTCCTTACACAATGAGGGATAAGATTAAAAAAATACTTTCGTTCACGCTTGGCGCGTCGTGTGTTCTTACGGCGTTCGTCGGGTGTAAAGACACCGCCTATAAAGGCGACGAACTCGGCGCGGGCTACGACGCTACCGCTACGGTAGAGAGCAACGGTGGTTTTGCCGTACAAAAGGGAGATTATATCTACTTTATCAACGGACAAGAAACGTACTCCGCAAACAACGAATACGGCAACGTGGTAAAAGGCGCGCTTATGCGTATCCACAAAGACGATTTGGCGAACGGCAATACGCAAAACGTAAAAACGGTCGTTCCTTCCCTTTTCGTTTCCCAAAACTACGACGCGGGTATTTACATTTACGGTAACTACGTATACTACGCAACGCCTACCTCCGATAAAAATATGGACGGTGAAATAGAGTATACCTATATCGATTTCAAGCGCGCTCCGCTCGATGGAAGTCAAGCACCCGACGAGGGGCATTTCGCCCGTCTTTCGGACAACGCGACGACCTATCGGTTCGTGCAAGACAACGGCGTGGTTTACTGTTTGTACGAAGTGACGGAAGACGGCGTGCTTACCTTAAAATCGCATAACGTAAACACGGGTGTAACGACGACGCTCGTCGAAGGCGCAAACGATTTCTTCTACGATACCGAAAACCCCGAAAACGCAACCGTTTATTATACGATGGCGGTAAATTACCGCGCGGATTCGGAAAACCCGTTATCCACCGAATCGTATAACCAAATTTACAGCGTAAACGCGTCGGCAACGGCGACGGTGGACGCTGGCAACGCAAGTTATACCGTATATAACGGCGACAAAGCGGTGCGTACCTACGCTTTTGATAAAGCGTTCTTGGAAAGCAAAAATGAAGAGGCGAAGGACAACAAAGCGGACGAACCGTACGATTTCGGGGATTATACCACCTATCCGTACGTCAACCTCGGTACGCTCGTGTTGGACGGTATCGGCAAGAACACCGATTTGGAAGAAATTGGGGACAAGCGTTTTAACTGGAACGAAAACAAAGCGGACAGAATGGAACAAGACGGCTATACGTATACGGTAAAATCGTATCAAGACGGCGGATTGTATTTCACGCGTTCGGCGATTATGAAAACGGGTTCGCCCGGTACGGATACCAAACTTTATTATCTTGCGGATAATAAAATCGGCGCGGATTGGAATACCGTAAAAGCCAACGACGGCGCAAACTTTGAAACGGTTGCGCTCAATACCACCAACACGACTTCGGCTTTGTTCTTAAGAGCGGAAAACGAAGGCGCTGTACAACATTATTATATGTACGCAAACGGCGCGTCTATGTATAAAGAATACGTAGCGAACGGCAAAACGGAAACGGTGAAAATCGCAACGCTTGCAGGCGATTCGCAAGCGCTTACGCCTTGGAAGGTCGTCGGCGAAGATTTATACTTCTTCTCCGGGTCGGGCAACAGTCTTTCCCGCGTAAATTGGACGGGTGACGAAGACGCGTACAACGCGTGGTTGGAAAACGAGCCTACGCACGCAAAATATCAAGCAATCACCTTCCCTTGCGTAAATACGTCGGGGTCGAGCTGGTATAAGCCTGAAATATTCGGCGATAATTTATTGTATTCGAACGCGCAAACTTTTGGTGAGGGTACGAACGCGTATAACTATATTTATACGACGAAACTCGGCGCGTACGAGGAAGTTACCGCGCGCGTTGAAAAGTACGAGGCTGTGAAAGAATATATGGAAGATTATTCCGCGCAAACGGACCTTTATAACGCGATGGAATATTATTTCAATACTTTAGAAAGAACGCTGTACGACGAAGTAAAGGACGAGTTTAGCAAGAACGAGCAAAAGGAATTTGAAAAGTTCGTAGAAAAATTCCAAGAAAACGGAGAATTTGCAGGCGTTTCGCAAGTAAAAGATATTTCCCTCGTCGGCAAGATGACGGACGCGGATAAAGAGGCGATAAACAAGGATTGGAAAAATTCGTTGCCTATCCCCGCAAGCGACGACGCTGAGGAAGAGAAAGGTTTACCTACTTGGGCGATTTGGCTTATCGTTTGCGGTAGCGTAGTTATCGTAGCGGCGGCGGTTATTATCCCGCTCGTTATCGTAAGCAAGAAAAAGAAGGCGAAAGCGAAAGAGGCGGCGGAAACGGTAAATGCGTATAAGCGCAAGAAGATTGATACGACCGACGACTTGACGATTGACGTTTATGCAAACGAAGACGAGGAGAAAGTAGCGGAAGAAACTACGGAAACGCCCGTAGAAGAATCCGTAGAACAACCGCAATCGCAAGAGGCGGAAAGCACGCAAACGGAAGAAAATAAAGAGGAATAAGTACGCAAAAGGTCGTTTCTGCGTAGAAACGACCTTTTATTTTGAAAAATTCTAAAAAAAAGTAAAAAAACGGCTTAAAAACGGTTTACAAAATTCATAATTCTTAATATAATATAGCAAAATCATATAGAGAGGTCACTAAAAGACCAAAACGAGGGAAAAGGATAACTATGGCAAAATACGTAATATGCCCCAGATGCGAGTTAAATTTTATTGATGAGGAAGTGCAAGAATACTGCGAAGTTTGCGTAAAGGAATTGAGCGGTGAGAAGACGTTTTCCGACGATTTTGAAGCGGAAGAGGCCATTGAAGAAACGGAGCTTTGCCCCGTTTGCGGTGAAAACTATATGGCGTTTGGCGAAAAAATGTGCGAGGAATGTAAAAAGAAAAGCGAGTACGAAGAAGAGATTACCGAAGAAGACGAGGACAAAGAGGACGCGTCTTGGAGAAGTTATCTTGACGATGACGACGAAGAATTGGATTTGGGTATTCCCGATTCCGAGTTCGAAGACGAATTAGAAGAGGAAGAAGAGGAAGAAGAGGAAGAAGAAACGGTCGAAGACGACTTCGAATACGTATCCGCCGACGATTATTACGACGACGATGACGACGATGACGACGATGACGACGACGAGGATGAAGATTTTTAACGAATAAACGCAAAAGAACAATGCCACACCTTAAAGGTGTGGCATATTTTGTTATAGCGTAGCGTGATATTCTAAACCAGCAAAAGTCCGCGCGAACGGTGACAAAAGTCAAAGAGTCAAGGGAATTATTCCCTTGCAGATTGCAAAGGCAGAGCCTTTGCGCCCCGATGGCAATCGCCGTCGTAAGACGGAACAAAGCCTTCCCCAAAGCAACCGCAGGTTGCGCTAAACCAAACGCGCAAGCGTTTAAGAAATGAATTGCAAGCAATAATGAAACAAAGAAAAAGAAAATAAAAAAAGAGGTGTTAAACACCTCTGCCTGCGGGTCGGGTACACTTATATAGTGCCGACAATAAACAATCGAATGCACGATTGAGTTCGCTACCTTATTTATATTATACGCTATAAATAAGGAGTTGTCAAGCGAAAAAGAAAAAGATTTTGTTGAAAATTTTAATCGGGATAGGATATTTAGTGGCAATATGGTTGATAGTGTACGCGGTTAAAGAAGAAAACGACGGAAGACGAGTTTAATCAAACGCAACGCGCAATTCATCTTGTACGGTTGCGCTCGCTTTTAGTTTTTCAAGAAATCTTTCGGGTTTTTCCCGTAAACTTTGCGGAAACAACGGTAAAAGGTGGACAAACTGTCAAACCCGACCTCGTAGGCAAGTTCGGTAATATTCGACGCCGTTTTCTTGTTTTTGGAGTGTTCTATGAACTTTTGCAAGCGCAGTACGTTGACGTAATTGTTAAGATTTTCGCCGATGTATCGGTTGAAAAGTCTGGAAAAATAATATTTGTTATAGCCGAACGTTTCCGAAAGCAAATCCAAAGTAATTTCCTTTTCGTAGTTGTCGTCAATATAGTTTAAAATGCGTACGAGTAAATTGATATTTCCGTTCGATTGCAAAGGAACTAATTGGTAATGCTGGATGAGCCTTCCCATAAGAACGTTGACGTATCCGCATTTTACGAGCTTGGGCATACTTTCTCTTTCCTCGTGTAGCGTTTTGATAATAGGAAAAAGCGATTGATTAAATTCTTTATCGTCTAAACGCGCGGGTAGCGTATTGTGCGTAAGCGATTTATCTATGTCGTCGCAAAGCGCAGGTGGAATGATAAATACAAGTTGCGGACAATCTTTTGGGCATTGGTATTTGTGCGTATAAAATTTTTGTACGAATACGATATCGTTTTGGGCGCACTCGAAAACGTCTTCGTTTACGTAAGTCGTCAGTTCCCCGTCTAAGATATAAATGAGTTCGAAACTACGGTGGAAATGAAAGCAACAGTTCATTCCTTTTTTATAGAGAGTTGAGAAAACGTACAAATCGGTACGCTTATCGTGAACTCCCTCGTAAATCATATCGCGCATAATAACCGTAACCCCCAAAAAGTCAATATTTAATAGAAATTTACCAATCAATAACAAGAAAAAGTCAATAATCGGTGCTATAATGATAATAATATCATTATAGCATATACGAGCAATCAAGTCAAACAATAGGAGCAAAAAATGAAAATTGCCATTATCGGTTACGGCGGAATGGGAAATAACCATAAAAAATACATCATTCAAAGATTAAACGATAGCGATTATCCTGAAAAATTGGAGATTGCCGGCGTTTACGATATTAGCGAAGAAAGAAAGGAATATGCAAGCGCGTTGGGGTTGCATTGTTTTCATAGCGCGGAGGAAATTTTTTCGGACGAAACCATTCAAATCGTGCTCGTTGCTACGCCCAACGATTTACACCTTCCCTACGTCGTAAAGGCGTTAAAGAGCGGAAAACACGTAATTTGCGAAAAACCGCTTGCGCGTAATAGCGAAGAAGTCAAAAGAATGTACGAAGTCGCAAAAGAAAGCGGAAAGGTATTTGAAGTACATCAAAACCGTCGCTGGGACGACGATTATTTGACGGTGAAAAATATCGTTGAAAAAAAGACGATAGGCGAGGTGTACCGTATCGAAAGCAGAGTGCTCGGTTCTAACGGTATTCCCGGCGCGTGGAGAAGAATTTTCGCGCAAGGCGGGGGTATGATGCTCGATTGGGGAGTACATCTTATCGACCAAATGCTACAAATGATACCCGCAAAAATAAAAAGCGTTTATTGTACCTATTCTTATCGCGCGGGCGAGGAAGTGGACGACGGATTCGACCTGCTTTGTAAATTTGAAAACGGGATAGAGTACAGAATCGTCGTGGATACCAACAGTTTTATTGAATTGCCCCGTTGGCAGGTGTACGGCGACGACGGTACGGCGAGTATCACGAATTGGAGAAGGGACGTCGTCGAAGGCAGAGTCGTCCGCGTAACCCAAAGAGTGGACGAGAAATTGGAAGGAATTAACGCAGGCAACGGGTTCACCAAAACGATGGCGTCGCGTAGAGCGGAAACGGTAAGCGAGTTACCGCTGGAAATCGTGCGCGGTGATAAAAACGCGTTCTACCGTAATTTTATGGACGCGGTAATACACGGGGAAGAACCTATCGTTACAAAGGAAGAGGTTCTGCGTGTTTTCGAGGTCATGGAAAGCGCGTACGAAAGCGCGCATAGCGGAGAAGTTATTCATAAAACGATATAAAAAACGAGATAAGGAGCGAAAAGTATGCAATTAAGCGTAGTAAACGGCGTATTCGGAGGAATGACCTTAGAGGAAAGCTTGAAGTTTTTAACGGATAACGGCGTATATCAATTAGAGCTTGGCGTAGGCGGTTATCCCGGTACGATACACGCCGACGCAAAAAAACTCATCAAGGACGAAGGGGCGAGAAAACGGCTTTTAGATACTTTTGCAAAGTATAATTGTACCATTTCCGCCCTTTCCGTGCACGGAAATTGCGTGCATCCCAACAAAGAAATTGCGCAAAGCTTTGAGGAGGATTTCCGCTCGGCTTGCATTTTGGCGGGGCAAATCGGCGTGAAACGAATCGTTACCTTTTCAGGTTGCCCCGGCGGAGATAGCAAGGCGCAACAGCCGAATTGGGTGACGTGCGCTTGGCCTCCTGAATATTTGGATATTTTAGAGTATCAATGGAACGAAGTTCTCATTCCCTATTGGAAAAAGGCGGTAGCGTTTGCCAAGGAACAAGGCGTAGAAAAAATCGCCTTAGAAATGCACCCCGGATTTTGCGTGTATAATCCCGAAACGTTATTTAAACTCCGTAACGCGGTGGGCGACACGATTGGCGCGAACCTCGACCCGTCGCACTTGCTTTGGCAAGGTATGGATATTATCGACGTGATTTACGAGCTGGGCGACGCTATCTATTATTTCCACGCAAAAGACACCGAAATGAATAAACGCAACGTGAGAAAGAACGGCGTCTTGGATAGCAAGCATTACGGCAATTTAAAGGAGCGGTCTTGGTCTTTTAGAACGATAGGTTACGGCGACGGGGAATGGAAGAAGATTATTTCGGCGTTAAAAGTCGTAGGGTACGACGATAGCGTTTCCATTGAACACGAGGACGCGTTAATGTTGCCGTTAGAGGGGCTTTCTAAAGCAATTGCGTATTTGAAACCCCTTTTGATTGAAGGAACTGCAGGCGAAATGTGGTGGGCTTAAAGGAGATAAAAATATGAAACTTACTCTCGTATTTGAAGACAACGCATCGATGCACGGGGAAGAAGGCGTAAAAGCCTATCCCGAAAGAATGGGCGCGTACGTAGCGGAGCTTTATAAGAAAAACGGCTACGAAGTAACGTTGATTATCAACGACGAGCATAGTGACGGCAGTCAAATTACCGACGAGATTATCGCGCAAACGGACGTAATGATTTGGTGGGGGCATTGGTATCACGATAATATCCGCGACGAGATTGCAAACAAAATTCGTCTTGCTGTCAATGGCGGTATGGGTTTCGTTGCGTTGCATTCGGCGCACCATTCCAAACCGTTCAAAGCGCTTATGGGTACGACCTGTAACCTTTCGTGGCGTGAAATCGGCGAAAGAGAACGGCTTTGGGTAATCGACCACGCGCATCCAATCGCGCAAGGCGTTCCCGAAAGCGTCGTAATTCCGCACGAGGAAATGTACGGCGAACCGTTTGAAATTCCTACGCCCGACGAACTTGTGATGGCAGGGTGGTTCCAAGGCGGTGAAATTATGCGCAGTTGCGCCGTTTGGAAGCGGGTGAACGGCAAAGTGGTTTTCTTTCAACCGGGTCACGAAACCAATCCTACGTACCGTATCCCCGCGATACAAAAGATATTGTTAAACGTGGCGGAATACGCAAAACCGTTAAAAAAGATAGGGAAACGCGTTAATCATAAACCGCAACCGCCCGAAGGGGATATAAAAATTACTGATTGGGAATAGGCTCTGTCACGTCACTTGGTTGATTTTTTACGGAAAAATCCTACGAAATACTTCGTATTAGGCGCGGTTACATACCGTTTCGTATGCGCCCTTGCCT
>SVIX01000002.1 GCA_015069285.1 Clostridiales bacterium
TAAGATTGGATAACATACCGCCGGGTACTTGATACAAAAGCGTATTTACGTCGATTCCCTTAGATTTTTCATTTAAAATCTTATCGTCTTTTAAGCGTTTTTCAACCGCTTTAAAATGTTTAATAATCGGCAATAATTGATTTATATCTATTCCCGTATCATACGGCGTATCTTTAAGCGTTGCAACCAACGGTTCCGTTGCAGGTTGCGAAGTACCGTTTCCAAGCGGGGAAAGCGCAGTATCCACGATATCTACCCCGGCAAGAATTGCCATGAGATATACCATATCGCCCGTACCCGTCGTATTGTGCGTATGCAAATGCAATTTTGTCGTAGGCTTTAACACGGCTTTTAAAGCTTTTACCAGCTCGTACGCTTTTAAGGGCAATAAAAGGTTTGCCATATCTTTCAAGCAAATATTATCCGCCCCATTCTCTTCCAATTCTTTCGCAAGCTTTATAAAGTAGTCGTTTGTAAACACCTCTTGCCCGTCTACGATTGCGCTCGTATAACATATCGTCGCCTCGCAAATACCGCCGTATTTTTTGATAGCGCGCATGGAAACTTCCAAATTTCTAGGGTCGTTTAAAGCGTCGAAGACGCGCACGACGCCTACGCCGTTTTCAATCGATTTCGCAACGAATTTTTCCACAACGTCGTCCGCGTAATGACGATAGCCAAGCAAATTTTGACCACGCAACAGCATTTGAATGGGCGTTTTTAAATGTGCTTTTAAAGTACGCAACCGTTCCCAAGGGTCTTCATTCAAGAACCGCAAGCAGGAATCAAAAGTTGCGCCTCCCCACGCTTCTATGGAATAATATCCAATCGCGTCAAGTTGCTCCAAAACGGGCAACATTTCTTCAATCTTCATTCGGGTCGCCGCTTGCGATTGGTGCGCGTCGCGCAAAATCGTTTCGGTCAACATTACTTTTTTCTTTTCAAAATTTAATTCCATATTGATACCTCGTCACTATACTATAGCAAGTAAAAAACCTGCCGCAATCGCAGAACCGATAACCCCGGCGACGTTCGGCCCCATCGCGTGCATTAATAGATGGTTATTCGGGTCATATTCTCTACCGACGTCCTCCGAAATGCGCGCCGCCATTGGAACGGCGGAAACGCCTGCACTACCGATAAGCGGGTTGATTTTTCCTTTAGAAAGTTTACACATCAAGCGTCCCATCAACAGACCGCCAATCGTACCACAACTAAACGCCACTAAGCCAAGCGCGATAATACCGAGCGTCGTCCAATCCAAGAACGTTGCCCCGTACGCTTTACAGCCTACGGACACGCCAAGGAAAATGGTTATCGTGTTCATAAGCCCGTTTTGCGCCTGCGAGGAAAGTCTATCGCACACACCACATTCTTTGAGTAAATTTCCAAGCATCAACATTCCTAAAAGCGGAACGGCGTCAGGAAGCAATAATCCAACGACCAACGTTACGACGATAGGGAAAATGATTTTTTCCAATTTACTTACCGTACGAAGCGGTTTCATCTTTATCGTGCGTTCTTTTTTGGGCACAATCGCTTTCATAAGCGGTTTCTGTATAATGGGTATTAACGCCATATACGAATACGCGGCGACGGCTATAGCGGAAAGTAAATCCGTTTTATTTCCGTTAAACATAGCAAAGTCCGCCAATTTTTGCGTGACGTAAATAGCGGTAGGACCGTCCGCCCCGCCGATAATCGCAATCGAACACGCCGCCGCAAGATTAAATCCTATTGCGCTCGCGGCAATTAGCGTCAAAAACACGCCTAATTGCGCGGCTGCGCCAATGAGCATACTTTTCGGATTGGAAATTAACGGTCCAAAATCCGTCATCGCTCCAATTCCAAGGAAAATAAGCGGTGGATAAATAACGTTTTGCACCCCGTAAAAGAGATACCATAAAAGCCCCGGATTTTGTACTTCGTTATAATTATGCGAACCTTCGGGATAAGTACCCCACACTACTTCGTATGCACCCGGAAGATTGATAAGAAACATTCCGAATGCAATCGGCAAAAGAAGCAAGGGTTCGAATTTTTTTACAATCGCAAGATACATTAACACGAAAGAAATAAGCAACATAATATAATTTTGCGGTGTTCCCTTCGTAAGCCCTAACGATTGCCATAAATTGGTGAACATCTCGCCAAAATTTATAAGCAATGCATCTAACATTATATTATACTCCTAAAAGTCAACTTATCACGGCAAGAACCGCGTCCGATTCCACGTTTGCACCTTTTACGACTTGGAAAGAAACGACTCCATCGCAAGGCGCCGTGATATCGTTATCCATTTTCATAGCCTCAAGCACTAAAATCGGTTGGTCTTTTTTAACGCTTGCACCTTCCGCTACTAATAAGTTTTTAATTAAACCGGGGAAGGGAGAAAGTACTTTTTCACCGTTTACTGCAGTCGCTTTCACTACGGGCGCAGGCTGTACCGACGGAGCAGGAGTTGCCACTTGAGGCGCAGGCGTTACGACGGGAGCGGTATTTTGAGTTGCCCCAACCTCCTCTACGCCAACTTGATAGGTCGTTCCGTTTACTGTGATAACAAAATTACGCATAACTTTTCTCCTTATAATCTTTTAATTCTTTTTACAATAAATTCACATTTAGGGTTGTTCGTTTGATAATACGCCATTAGCGCCGCCGTAATAACGGCAACCGTCTGCTCGTCTACCGCGTTTGTTGTATTTGTAGTCGCAACGGGTTCAGGCGTTTCGTTTACAGGTATTACCGAGGGTTTCTCCTGCACTTTTTTTGCTTTTGCAGGATTAACTTTAACCATAAATTTCCCTATTGCCCATACGATAAATATCAATAAGAAAATTCCAAGACATACGATTAAAAAACCGAGTAATGCGTAAAGCGACGCCTCGCCAAGCTCAACGGAGCGAAATTTATCGGCTGTTGTTGTCAAAAGATTAAACACTTTATTCCTCCCTACGCCGACAACATTTGTAATGTTGCAATTAAATATTGTTTAACGAATTGCGGTTCAATAATTGCGTCGATATACCCGTCTTTTGCCGCGTTGATGGGGTCGGCGTTTTCATTGGCGTACTTCTCCGCCAAGGCAAGTTTATCGGCATTTTCTCCCCCGAATTCAATTCGCGCGCCCTGCGCGCCGTCGAATAACGCTATTTGCGCATTCGCGAAAGCACAAGTATAATCAAACCCTACCGACTTCGCGGAAAACAAAGAATATCCAATTCCAATCGCTTTTTTATATACTACGGATATTTTCGGGGTGACAATCGTATCAAGTATCGATAAATACTCCGCTGTTTCTTTCATTATACGACTACCGTTCGTACAAAGGTCCGCGGAAAATCCTTTCACGTCTGTAAACATAATAAACGGAAAGGAATAACAACTTGCAAATTCAGCAAAATTTTTAATTTTTGCAAGTTTGGAAGCAGTAAGCTCTACCCCCGTATCGCCACCGTCAAACAAAACCGTAGCAACGGAAATGCCCCCGATACGCCCAAGCAACGTCTTCACTTCCGGCTCAAACTCGCCCCAAATCTCCACAGAAGATTCAAAAATTTTCAACAGGTTTTCCGCTTCGACGCTTTGATTAAGAATGGGCAAACTTTCGTTTAATTCCGCGTTTATACAAGGCATAGCCATTAAATCGCAAACGTAAGAAATTTTCTCTTTAATTTCTTGCAATGAATTTACTTCAAACGCAGGAATTCCCGTTTTATTCAAAGCTTTCGCGCTACCCACTTCTTCTTTGGATAAATTCTTCCCCGATTTTGCAGACAAGACGAACGGGCTGTTTATTGCCAAAATACTCTTATGGGAAAGGAAGAACGATAAGTCGGCTATACTAGCAAGCATAGCGATTGAACCGTATACTTCCCCGTCTACGACAACGTATTGAGGAACAACGCCTTTTAACTGTGTACTTCTTAAAAGTATCTTCGCCAATCCCTCTAAAACGGGAATGCCTTCTCCAATTTGTACCCCGTGAGTATTCAACAAATACACGATTGGCGTTGCGTTCTTTTCTGCGGTATCTAAACATTTACAAATTTTATCACAATTCGCTTTGGATATCGCACCGTCGAAAACTTTTGCGTTTTGCGCTACGACGTAAAACGGGAAATCGTTCATCGTAGCAAATCCGGTGATAACGCCTTCTCCCTCGGCGTTTTCTCCATAAAATTCGTTTTTCGAAAAACTGAACGCGGATAATTCCACGAAACTGTTTGCGTCAAACAGCTCGTTGATTTGTTTGCGAAGTTCTTTGCTGTTTTCCGCAAGTTTCTTTTTTCGTTCTTGTAGCAATTGAATTTTATCCATATTATCCTCCAAGAATTTTTGGCATAAAACGATTGTTGTTACATTTTTTGCCAAATTTCTACCAATTATCATTATACAACAACCAGTTTTAAAAAGCAAGCGTATAATCTATTTTTTTATAAAATTATTTATTTCTTTTGTTTTTATGTTTTTTCAATAAACGCGAATACCACGACTGTAATTTGTCCGTATTTTTATAAATTAAATAAAAACCAAGGATAATCACAAAGAAAAATATTCCCCATAAAAGCAAACCCCACCACGTATTAAACGGAATAAAATCAACGGAATAACAGGTGGCAAAAATAGAAATAATGCGGGTAAGCGATATCATCACGATAAAATATCGAACGCTCAACGAGGATAATCCTGCTAAAAAGCATAAAATATCGTCCGGAAACAACGGTAGCAAAAACATTGCGGTTAATATAAAACTATCCTTGCCTTTTAACTTCGTTTGCCATTTTAACAAAGTTTCCTCTCCGACTAGCCATTTCGTCGCCTTATAACCAAGTTTTCTACCAATAAAAAAGGCGCTAAACGAGCCTAATAAAATTCCAATCAAACTATATATTGCCGTATAAAACGGTCCAAACAACGCTACGCCTGCCACCGTACTTACAATGCCCGGTATCGGTAAAATTACAACCTGTAAATATTGCACTACGATATATACGATTGGCATCCAAACGCCAGCCTTTTTTAAATACGCTTGAAGACTGTTTTCATCTTTTATGATGTTAAAAAAATCCGTTTGTTGTAAAATAAATAAAAGCACAAAACAAAACAATAAAAACAGATAAACGCTTATTAAACTTTTAACAAGCGTTTCTTTCGTTCGCAAAATCGCCCATATCGATACCCCACAAAGAAAACAAAAGAAAAAAACCGACAAAACAATAAATACGATTTGATTTTTTTGTAAAAACAACAGCCGAGTATGCATAAGACATAAAACCGAAAACGCAATACAAACTGCCGTCAATAAAAAAAAGATAAGAACGCGTATGGGCGCGCTCTTATTCGTGGAATATCGTTTTACCTTTTTACAACGCATAATTCACCTACACCCAATCTTATAATTATAATATAGTATAGTCTTTCAAGGTAAAAAATATTGTAAAAATTATAAAAACCTAATAAAATCAATTTTCTTCAGTTTTTCTAAGCTCTAAAATCGCTCCGCGCGCCAACTCGTCGCAACGGTTATTTAAGTCGTTGTCTGCATGTCCCGCAACCTTATAAAAGGTAACTTCGTGGATTTGCGTAAGATTATACAATTCTTGCCATAAATCCACGTTTTGTACCGCTTTACCGTCCGATTTTTTCCAAGAAGTTTTCATCCAAGTATATATCCAACCTTTTATAAAGGCGTTTACGGTATAGGCAGAATCGCTATATACGGCTACTTTGCACGGATATTTCAAGCGTTTTAAACCTACGATAACCGCCATAAGCTCCATACGGTTATTCGTCGTCTGTAATTCTCCACCGCTATATTCACGTTTTATATCCCCATATATGAGTATGCCTCCATACCCACCGATACCGGGATTTCCCGAACAAGCGCCGTCCGTATATAAAGTCACTTCCTTTTTCATAACAAACCTCGACTATAATGATACGCCCCGAAAGTAGCCTTACTTTCGGGGCGCACATTTTTGGCAGGGGCTATAAGACTTGAACTCATCTCTTTGGTTTTGGAGACCAAGGCACAACCTCTATACCAAACCCCTAACAATAGGGCTATTATATAACAAAAAAAGAAATTTGTCAAATATTTTTAAGGCATAAAAAAAGGATTTTTCTTTTTTTTAGAAAAACCCTTGATTTTTATTAAAATAAATATTGTAATTTCGATTTCACCGTAGTATAATCGGTAATTTCCACGTAATCTAAACCGCCGAGTCGCACGTGGCTATCGCCACCGCCGTCGCCGAAATCGTCCCCCACGTATAATATTTCTTCTTTTTTGTACCCATGTTCTTGCGCATACGCCATAATTGCGTCGTATTTGTTGTATTTCTTTTCCACAAAATCAAAAGATGATGACCCGCCGATATACACCGTATAATCAGGAAACAACTCCAAAACTTCGGGATATAACACTTTTCGTTTTGCTCTCGTGGGGTCGAAGGCGATTTTATCGGCAATATCTGCTTTCGTACCAAGCAACGGGAAAGTGACCATACCCGTAGCGTGAAACTCTACCGACTCCCCTTTGTATTGCGTATACCCGTACTTTTGACGAAGATATTCGGTTTTTTTGAGAAAATACGCTTTATCGGGCGAAGTCGTAATATTTTTGACGAGGGTAAATTTACCGTCAATCATTTTACTTTCCTGCATGCCGTAATTGCCGATAATATCAATCGGATATCCGTCCATTTGCGCGTAAATTCTTTCCGAACCGCCTGCTCCTACCATAATGACCTTATATTTCTCTTGTAATTGGTCTAAAACCTCTCTGCTATCTTTTTCTAATTTCGAGCGGTGTTGGGTAAGCGTTCCGTCTAAATCAAAACAAATTAATTTTTTCATTCGTAATCCTATTTTTAATAAAACTCTTTCATAATCAACGGTTTAACTCTTTCCGTTAAACCTAAATCGTGAACAAGCGTTAAAACGGTATATCTATCCCGTACCGTATACGCCTTTTCAATCATTTCTACCATCGTTTCTTTGCGAACGCCGATTTGCGAGAATTTCACGGGGCAACCCATTCTTTCAAGCATCGTTTTAATGCTTTCCACGCTCGGCAATTCGTCGGCAAGTTTATATACTTCTTCTGCACCCTTAAATTGTATTTTTTCTTCTTTTAAAAATTTATAAAGCGTTATAGACACCATCGTACCGATAGCAACTTTAACCCCGTGTAAAGGAATTTTTTCCCCGCGACGAACGAAATCCATTTCTAAAAAATGCGATTGATGATGCTCGCTTCCGCTTGCAGGACGGGAATTACCGCAAATAGCCATCGAAGTTCCTGCCGTAATTAAAGCGTTCATCAATTTTGCGATAGCGTCCGCTTTGTATTGCGTTAATCCTTCAAACGCCTCCACGCACGCTGTACGGGCTTGTTCCATTAAGGAAAATGCCTCTTGATTTATCGGTTCTCCGTTGACGATATTCGCCATCTTCCAATCGGTAAGACAGGTATATTTACCGATAATATCGCCAAACCCAGCCGCCGTCATTTCCCTAGGCGCTTTTCTAACGATTTCCAAATCAATTAAAACGTCAGACGGCGTATGTACCTCGTCGGTAACCTTATATCCTCCGCGCATCAACGCGGAGCCTTTGGAGCAATATCCGTCCATACTTGCCGCCGTTGCTAATACGCCACATTCGATATTTAATCTTGTGGAAACGGATTTTGCCATATCGTTGAGCGTACCGCTACCCACGGCTAATACGTATTCCGCATTTTTCGCTACGTCATAGGCTTGTTGGCATTTATCTTCGGACGGAATCAATTCTTCGTCGGGATATGCTATAGACAGCACTTCCTTGGCGTAACGAGAAATCTCCTCTTTGATTTGTTCGGCAAACGGTTTGGTATTGACGTCGTACATAACAGCAACGATTTTCCCCGTTATGCGATTAAAAAAGTTCTTAAACCCACTTTCGTGACGATATTCAACGTTAATATTCATAATATACACCTCTTTCGTTTATTTATTCGTTGTCACAACGTTCTAACAAAGATATAAACGGGTTCTCTTCCATAATTTCATTTAATCGCGTAGAAGAAAACTCTTTATCCGTCGTAAGCGTTGCGTTATAAACAACGCGCCCCTGCGCGTCGCGCGTTATAACCAAATGATTAAATCTATCCGTTCCGAAAATTTCTTTAATTTTCAGATTTTCATCGCCCGTACGCAAAAATTCAATTTTGACAGAATAATATTTTTTCGAGCGAAAAACACGGAGTGGCAAATGAAATACGCATTGTACGATAATAATGAGTAGCGTTGCTCCGATTGCCAAAATATACAATCTGCTACCGCACGCCATACCGATACCCGCAGTCGCCCAAATGCCCGCCGCGGTAGTCAAGCCTTTAACCTCGTGCTGTTTATATACTATCATTCCTGCGCCAAGGAAACCGATTCCCGTAACGATTTGCGCCGCTATACGCCCGGGGTCGCCGTTTCCGATATTTTTAGAAATAACCGTCATTAACGCCGCGCCGACGCAGACGATCGTATGTGTGCGAATACCCGCTTCTTTGAAACGCTGTTTGCGTTCAAAACCGATAAAAAAGCCCAAAACAATAGACAAGACTAAATCCAGCAACGTAAATAACTGAAATGAAACGTCCGGCATAATTCTATCCCCCTTTATTTTTGATTGATTATTTTTTAGAAAAGTCGCTACCTATCTATTATCGTATGCACGATTTTAGATTGGTATGTTAATTAATTTAAATCTTTAACGCTTTCAAACACAAAAGTAGGTTTAACGTCGCTATTTTCCACGTCTTGTAACGACGCTTCACCGCTTAACACGCAAATCGTATCTACGCCCGCGTTTACGCCTGACGCAATATCCGTATATAATCTGTCCCCAATAACGACCGTTTCTTCCTTCGTTTTCTTAAACTTTTTCATAAGTTCAAAAATCATCGCCGGTTGCGGTTTTCCGATAAAAACGGGTTTTTTACCCGTTGCGTATTCAATTCCTACGCACATAGAACCGCAGTCCGGCACAGAACCAAATTCCACGGGACACACCCAATCGGGGTTCGTGGCGTAATACGGAATATTACATTTGGTTAAAATTTCGCAGGTATTACGAAGTTTTTTGCCCGTTAATTCCGGGTCGAATGCTACGAGTACGGCAACCGCTTTCGGCGTATATTTTTGCGTGACGTTTAAACCGTTCGCCTTTAATTCTTTTATAAACGATTTCGTGCCTTGCGCATAAATAAGTTGCTTTCCAAATTTTTCTTTGAAAATCATAATCGACGCTTGCGTTGAAGTAAAGAAATTTTCTTTTTTTACGTCTTTAATCCCCAAACGGTTTAATTTTTTGATATAATCTTTTACCGATTTGGAAGGATTATTCGTAATAAACGCATAATATCCGCCTTTGCATTGAATTTTTTTCAACAATTCAATCACGCCGTCGAATAATTCGTTTTCACGGTAAATCGTACCGTCCATATCGAATAAATACAATTTTTTAGCGTCTAAAACGTCCGCGTTCTTACCTAAATAATCTTGCATAACTTACTCCATTATATCTTCAAAGGTAAAACTTTCCCACGGCAATTGCGCGTCTTTTCCTTCGCAAATTACCCCGTCCACGTGCATTAAAAGCGGGAAATCTTTTAATTGCACTTCACCGCGGGACGCGCGTATCTTAATCGCTCTTGCAACGCGTTTTGCCACGACGAGAGATTCCAAGGTTACGCCGTTTAACATTGCCACCGCGTCGTCGTAGGATATTCCGCGACCGAGCAAAATACCGATTTTACGCGTTCTTCCTCCGTAAACGGTTACGTATAAATCTCCAAAGCCAATACATTCGCAGTTTTCCGTTGCGCCTTGCATTTGCAACAATTTTTTCATTTCGCGCGTTGCTTGATAAAAAGCGCCCGCTTGGGAGTTATAATGCAACCCGCAATCTACCCCGTTTTCTCTTTCACATAACCCAATCGTCAACGCAATCCCAAGCGCGTAACCGTTTTTCAAAGCTACCGCACTTTCTAAGCCGACAACGTCGTTCGTTAAAGAAATATGATAATAAGACGTTGCCAACGCCTTTTTCATCATTTCAAGCGTTTTTTTGTTTTTACCGCAAAAAGCAACTTCCGTTTGGTCGTGATAAACAAGCTCGTAAGAAGTACACGGTCCGCCAATCGCGCAAATTTCACGTGAAACATTTCTTTCGGCAAGTTTGCGTTCCCAATATTCAGGATAGGAAATCAGCGTGCCGTCTGGAAGGTCAACTAAACCTTTAGTTACGGACAACACAGGAACGCTACATTCCTTTTCAACTAATACGTTTTCTAAAAACCAATCTACCCCAAAAGAGCTAACCCCGCAAATGATAAAATCCGCGCCGACTACCGCCTGTTTCCATTCTTCGAATTGATAATATTCAATCCCTTGCGGAAACACTCTGTCGAATTTTAAATGCTGATTTGTTTTTTTACATTCAAAAATAATTTCTCTATCCAAAGGCGTACCAACAAGAACGACCTCGTTTCCGTTTTCTCTTGCAGGAAAAGCAAGCGCCGAACCCATCATACCTGAACCAATAATACAAATTTTCATTACTTTTTCTCCATATTTTATAATTTATTTTATATTCCCCGCGACAATCAAATTTGCGTCCTCGGAAATATTTTCAAGTAAAATATCCCCGATTTTCACGGGTAATTCACATACCGTTTTGTTTATCTTTTCCATTACGGTAAACATTTCGCTCTTTTTTACAGGTTTATCCGTTTTTACGGGAACCATCATTCCGTTGCTTGCACGCACAGTAGAAGTAACGACGCGTTTAGGGCAAATTACTTCGTTTTCCGCGTACATTTTTCCACGGGGACACGTGTTACCCTTTACGGAAAGTATTTTTCCGTTATCCGTTTCCACTTCTATCTCACAACCGATAGGACACTCGATACAGATTAAGGACCTTTTCATACGCTTTCCTCCAAAATAATTTCAATCACTCCGTCCACTTCCGCAAGTTTTTCTTCCGTCAAAAGCAAGGTTTCCATTTCCCCTGGAACAACGATTCTCTTTTTGCGTTGTAATAAAATTTTATCTCCGCATTTCACCGTTATCGTACAATCGCGAAAAGTATTCGTAACTCTAAAAAAGAGCTTTACGCTACCGCCAAGATTTTTGTCTATTTTTTGAGGTACGACGTAACCGATATTTTGTCCGTTTACTACGCTTACTGCATTGCGTTCTCTTTTTCCGTTTTTTACATACGAAGACGCAGACCTTCCTGCAAGCTCCGATTCTTCGGATACGAAATCCACCAAATCGTGCACTTGCAACACGTTTCCGCAGGCGAATACGCCGTCCGTTTCAGTTTCACGGTTTTGGTACACTACCGCACCGCGCGTACGAGGCGAAAGCGGGATTCCCGCCGATTTAGTCAGCTCGTTTTCAGGAATAAGCCCGACGGAAAACAATACGGTATCACAATCAAAATGCATTTCCGTACCAGGAATCGGTTTTTTATCTTTATCCACTTCGGAAACAACGACGCCCGTTACACGCTTTTCACCTTCAATTTTCGTAATAGTATGATTAAGGTATAACGGAATATCAAAATCGTTTAAGCATTGTGCAATATTACGCTTTAACCCGCTGGAATAAGGCATAATTTCACAAACGGCGTGTACCTTTGCGCCTTCTAAGGTCATACGACGCGCCATAATCAAACCGATATCGCCCGACCCTAAAATAACGACGCTTTTCCCCGGCATATATCCTTTGATATTGACGTATTTTTGCGCCGTACCAGCCGAATATACGCCGGCAGGACGACTGCCCGCTACGTTCAAAGCGCCACGGCTACGTTCTCTGCAACCCATCGCCAAAATCACGGCTTTCGCCTGTAAGACGAATACGCCGTAAGTGGAATTCATTGCGGTAATTTGTTTCTCCTTCGTCAAAGAAAGCACGGTTGTTTCCGTCATTACTTGAATCCCTCTCGACTCCACTTCGTCCACGAAGCGAGCCGCGTATTCGGGGCCTGATAAACTTTCTTTAAACCGAGTAAGCCCAAACCCGTTATGTATACATTGATTTAAAATACCGCCTAAACGTTCCTCCCGTTCAAGAATCAGAATATCCTTAACGCCTTCGTCGTAAGCGGAAATTGCCGCGGCAAGTCCTGCAGGACCTCCGCCGATGATTACGATATCGTAAGTATTTTTCATTTGCTCACCCCCACGACGAGTTCTGCGCCTTTACCGTTTTTCGTTACTTTTTCAAGCGGTATATTTTGTTCCTTTGCTATCAATTCGGCGACGTACGGTTGACAAAAACCGCCTTGGCATCTGCCCATTCCCGCACGCGTTCTACGCTTCACAGCGTCCACGTTTTTCGCAGGCGGATTTTCACGAATCGCACGGAGGATTTCTCCTTCGGTGATTTGTTCGCAACGACAAACGATTTTCCCGTAAGACGGGTCTTTCGCAATAATCGCGTTTTTCTCTTCTATCGATAAATTTTTAAAGAAATAATCCGCTTCGCGCGTCCCGTTAAAGCCGTCGTTTCTTGCAGGCGCAAGCATTTTACAAACAAGTTCTTCCGTTACGTATTTGGCTATCGCGGGCGCTGAAGTAAGCCCGGGGGATTCGATGCCCGCACAATGAATTAAACCTTGTACTTTTTGGCTTTCTTCAATAATAAAATCGTGTCTATCACAATACGCTCGAACGCCTGCAAACGAAGTAATCGTATTAAACAACGGAGGATTTTTACTCATCTTACGTACCTTTTCAATAACAAAGGATAACCCTTCCGCCGTCGTATCCGTACAACCGTTGTCTTGCTCCTCTGAGGTAGGTCCAAGCAAAATATTGTTATCTACCGTTTGAGAAACTAAAATCCCTTTTCCGGCTTTCGTTGGTGTAAAGAATAAGGTATGCGAAACGAAATCACCGCTTTCTCTATCCAATAAAATATATTCGCCTTTACGCGCAGAAACCCGAATATCCGTATCCCCTGCCATTTCGGCAATTTTACCGCTCGCAAGACCCGCGCAATTAATTACCAAACGGGAATTCAACGCCCTACCGTCTTTTGCCGTTACCTCGAAAACTCCGTTCGTTTTCGCAATCGACGAGACCTCGAAATCCGTATACAATTTTGCCCCGTTGTCCATCGCATTTCCAATCGCTGCAATCGTCAAACCGTAAGGACAAATAATTCCTCCCGTTTTTGCCCACAACGCTCCAAGCGCTTCTTCGGAAACGTTAGGTTCTATTTCACGAAGTCGTTCCGCCGATATAATTTCCATGTCCGCCACGCCGTTTTCTTCTCCGCGTTTTTTTAAGGTCTGCAAGGTCTGAAAATCCTCTTCCGTAAACGCAACGACAAGCGACCCGTTATTTATGTATTTTACACCCAACTCTTTTGCGTAGGCGGGCATCATTTTATTCCCTGCCACGTTAAAACGAGCCTTTAAAGTACCCGGCTGAGCATCAAAGCCTGCGTGTACGATACCGCTATTCGCTTTGCTTTGCCCCATACAGACGTCGTTTTCTTTTTCTACAAGACAAACTTTAAGTTGGTACTTCGTCAATTCACGAAGAATCGTACCGCCAATTACGCCTCCACCTATTACGATAATATCAAACATTTGTACTCCTTTAAAAAAATTTAAAAAACTCTTGACAATTTAGTATAAATATATTATAATATAAAAAAGCAAATAAGCAAAGCGAAATGCAAAATTTGGAATATTGAAAGGTAAAAAAGGAAAATTAGCGGATTTTGACCGTTTATTTTTTCAAAACGAGCATAATTATGAAAGAAAAACAAGAGAAAGATATTTTAGAGTTTTTACAAAGGAACCAATACGCCTCGATAGAAGAATTAGCCAACAGATTGTTCGTCAGTCCGTCTACGATTCGACGGAAATTAAACGACTTACAAAAAAAGGGTCTTATTACGCGTACCCACGGCGGAGCGCAACTCAACGATGATAATAATTTCTTTCCGAGTTTTACTTTCCGTGTACACGAAAACAGTTATGAAAAGAAAAAGATTGCTCTTTCCGCTATCAAGCTTATCAAAAACGGGGATTTGATTTTTTTAGACGGTACGACTTCTTCCTTTTTTATTGCAGAATATTTATCTGAATTCAAAAATATCCGCGTTATAACGAACGGTATCGATACGTTGTCTTTATTGGCAAAAAATAATATTTCGGCGTATTCCACGGGTGGTTGCATACAAGACGTAAACCGTTCCGTTTTGGTTGGGCATTATGCGGAAGAAATGATTGGAAACTTTCACGCCGATATTGCGTTTTTCTCAGCGCGTTCGGTAACCAACGACGGTGAAATTTACGACTGTTTTGAAGAGGAAAACGTTATTCGAAAAGCAATGATAAAACACGCAACGAAAAAAGTTTTCTTATGCGACACTACTAAATTCGGAAAAACTTCCCTTTTCCATCTTTGTTCTCTAAACGATATTGATTATATCGTCACCAACTATAATATTCCAAGCTATGTAAAAGCGGATAAATTCCCGCAAATCATTACCGAATAACGTATAGCCCCTCCGAAATTTTACTCTTTGGAGGGGGATATTTTTCCTGTACGCATTAAATATTTTTCTAAAATTTCCGCAGTTGAAAACACGATTTCCGCACAGGGTCGCTTTTTATAATATTCTTGCGTTCTTTTTTCAGGAGAACCGCCCTTTTCCGTTTGAATGTTTGCGCCCGTGAGCAACTCTTCACATATCAAACTTCCGTTTTTTTCTTTAAATTCCGCGCACAATTCCTGCGTGATTTGATAAACGGCTTTTTTATTTTCAGGCGAATTTTCGCCCGTCCCTATTACCGCGCCAATTACGATAGCCATACCGCTAACCGCACCGCAGGTTAAACGCAATCTTCCTAACCCTCCGCCGAAAGGCAAGGTTATTTTTTTTACCGTAGTCTCGTCCATACCGATCACGTCTAAAAAGGCAAGCGCTACCGCCTGCGAACAAGCAAAACCTTGCCGAAAATATTCTTTTGCCCTTTCTGCTCTTGACATTTTTCTTTTCTCCTGTTATAATAGTCATTAATTATGGAAAAAATCTTTTATACGAACGCTACCGAATTTCCAAATAGCGACGCTTTCGTTCTTTATCTTTTAAAGAAATATTATGGTAAAGCTTCCGCAACCATATCACGAAACGAAAACGGCAAGCCTTTTTTGGACGCACCTTTATTCTTTTCCGTATCGCACACGAAAACGTATCTTTTCGTGGCGTTTTCGAAAGAAAATATCGGTATTGACGCGGAAATTGTAAATAGAAAAACGGAGTTCCAAACAATTATCAAAAAATTCCCTCCGCTTGAACGCAAAGAAATCTTAACCCAACAAGATTTTCTCCGTCATTGGACGGTTAGGGAAAGCGCGATAAAATGGTTGGGCGGGTCTATCGCAAAAGATTTAACGAAGTTATCCTTTTATAACGGCAAATTAAAATACGGCAACGTTGAACTTCCCGTACAACTTTCCTTTCTAAACCTTGCAAATCATTTTTTATGCGTATGTAGCGAACGGGATTTTTCCAAAGTTGAAATCCTTTCTATTATAACAAACTGACCTAAAAAAATCAAGAAAATACAATATATAATGAGGAAAAAATTATGATTGGTGTAGTCATCGCAATGCAAAGCGAAGCAAAAATTCTATTAGACGATATGAAAATTCAACGCAACCTTACCGTTAGCGGAAAAGACGTCTACGTCGGTACGGCGTACGGAAAAGAAATTGCCGTTTGCGTGTGTGGCGTAGGCAAGGTAAACGCCGCGCTCGGCACACAACTTTTGGTAAGCAAATTCGACGCTCAAAAGCTTTTGAATTTCGGGGTCGCGGGTGGATTAAATAAAGATACGAAACTCTGCGCCGTATATCAAATCGGGGAAGCCGTGCAATTTGATTTTGATTTAACACAACTTAACGGAACGAAAATCGGCACGTTGGACGAATACGACACTAATTATCTGGCGTTGAATAAACTTCACCTTAATTTACCCGTTAAAAAACTTGGCACCTCCGATAGATTTAACGATAGCGCAGAAGATTACAAACTTTTAACGCAAGAACTTAACGCGGATATTCGAGATATGGAAGGCGCGGCAATCGTGCAAGGCGCATACGCTATGAAATTGCCCGTATATGCCGTAAAAGCAATTTCCGACGTTGCGGGTAGCGGTAGCACTACGGAACAATTTTTAGTGAATAAAGACAAAGCGTTAAATAACTTAAAAACCCTTTTACCCGATATTTTTGAAGAATTGTAAAAGCTAAGATACAAAGGAGGATACCTATATGGTTGATTTAGGGGATTGGAACGAACTGCTTGCCCCTTTGTTCGCTGACGAAAGATACTTGAAAATCCGTAGATTTTTAATAGACGAATACAATAACCACGTCGTATATCCCGATATGTACGATTTATACAACTGTTTCCGCTTGACGCCTTTCTCCGATTTAAAAGTCGTTTTATTAGGACAAGACCCCTATCATAACGTTGGGCAAGCGCACGGGCTTTGTTTTTCCGTACAAGACGGTATAGCAAATCCGCCCTCTTTGGATAACATTTTCAAGGAATTAAAATCAGATATAGGTTGCGCGTTACCAAAATCCGGAAATTTAACGAAATGGGCAAAAGAAGGCGTGTTACTTCTAAATACCTCTTTATCCGTCCGCGCGCATCAAGCAAATTCACACTCAAAATGCGGTTGGGCTTGGTTTACCGACAGCGTTATCAAACTTATTTCAGAAAAAAAAGAACACGTAGTTTTTATCCTTTGGGGCGGAAATGCGCGTAGTAAGAAAAATTTAATCGACGCATCAAAACATTTTATTTTAGAATCTCCTCACCCCTCGCCATTATCCGCTTATCAAGGATTTTTCGGTTGTAAACATTTCTCTAAAACGAACGAATACTTAATAAAGCACGGCTTACCTACGATTGATTGGGATTTAACGAAATAATAAAAAAGACGCAGTTGCATTATTTAAAGCAACCGCGTCTTTTTTATCCGTTCTACAACAGTTTATTTAACATCTTTTTTAAGGCGTATTTACAATGCTCGTACGTTAACCCCCCTTGAAAATAAGCGGTATACGGTTCTTTTACAGGCGCGTCCGCAGAAAGCTCAATGGAAGCGCCCTCCACGAAACAACCAGCCGCCATAATTACTTTGCTATCATACCCCGGCATATCCCAAGGTTCTAACGTTACGAAACTATCCACGGGCGAAGCTTCTTGTACCGATTGAATAAACGCACAAAGTTGCTCCGCCGTATCAAAACGAATGGCGCGCGTAATATCCGACGGTGTTTTATCTAAATTAGGGAAATTTTCATAGCCTAATTTTTCCATACATTTTCCGATTAACAAACTTCCTTTTATCGCTTGATTTACGGTATGCGGCGCAAGGAATAATCCTTGGTAAAATAATCTGTATCCGTAAGCGTACGACCCAACCTCGTTGCCGATGGAAGGCGCTGTCAAACGCTTGCCGATTTTATCGATATAATCGTTTTTCCCTACGATATATCCACCCGTAGGCGCAAGTCCGCCTCCGGGATTTTTAATAAGAGAACCCACCGCAACGTCAACGCCTACGTCGCAAGGTTCGTATTTTTCCACAAACTCCCCGTAACAGTTGTCGGCAAAGATACACCCTTTAAACCCAAGCGAGCGTACAAAACTACAAATATCTTCTATTTCCGCTATCGTAAAGGCGTCGCGAAGCTCGTACCCGCGAGAACGCTGAATATAAACCATTTTCAATTTTGTGCCTAAACGAGATATATCCTCTTGAATACGGGCTTTATCAAATTTCCCGTCTTTCGTCAAAGGAGTACAATCAAAGGAAATTCCAAAGTCCTTTAACGACCCGTTTCCCTCGCCGTATATAACTCCGCGAATAGTATCGTAAGGCATACCAGACACCGACAATACCGCATCCCCCGTACGCAAAACGCCAAAAAGCGCTACGGTTAATGCGTGCGTACCGCTCAATAACGCCGGGGAAACAATACCCGATTCCGCCCCGAGAGAATCCGCAAATACTTCGCCTAACATAAAACGACCGTCGTCGCCGTATCCGTAACCCGTCGTTGCGTTAAAATGTCTTAAAGCTATCGAACGTTTATTAAAGGCTTTTAATACCTTTTCTTGGTTATATTCGCTGATTTCATCCGCTTTTTGAAACTTTTCGCTAAGTTCCGTTTCACTGCTTTTTATTAATTCTTCTATCGTCATACTTCCTCGCGCCTACTATGACAGACATAGGTATTTTGTCTGGCATAGTAAATTTAATTGTATAATAATTTGATTACTTCTTCCGCGTTTTTCCTTTCGGGGGCAAGATAATAATGATTTTGCATACGCTTAAAAAAGGTAATTTGTCGTTTTGCGTAATTACGAGTATTTTTTTGAATTTCTTCCTTGATTTCTTGTATATCTTTACCCGTCAATAAACCTTCGACAACCTCTTTGTATCCAATGCCTTGCATACATTGTGAAGATAGCGTAACCCCTCTATCCATTAAATTTCGCACTTCCTCCAACAAGCCGTTCGCAAACATTTGCTCAACGCGAAGATTTATGCGGTTATACAATTCTTCTCTTGGATAATCGACGGAAACCGCAATAAAATCAAATCGGGGAACGTTCTCGTCCTGTTGCTGGGACTTTGCTTTCCCCGTTACTTCATATATCTCCAAGGCGCGTATTACCCTTTTTACGTCGTTTTCGTGCAATTTCTCTGCGCTAACGGGGTCTTTTTCTTTTAGAATCGCGTGCAAGTAATTTTTGCCGTGCGCGTTTAAAATTTCTTCGTATTTATCGCGTACTTTTTTATCCGCGCCAACGTTTCCAAATTGGCTTTTATAAAGCAACGCGTTGATATAGAAACCCGTTCCACCGCAAATTACGGGCGTTTTCCCTTCAGCCAACAACTTTTCCACGATGGGTAACGCATATTTTTCGTAATCGCTTACCGAAAAATTTGTAAAAGGGGAAACGATATCCAAAGCGTGATGCACAACGCCCCCCTGTTCTTCTAGCGTAGGTTTCGCCGTACCAACGTTTAAATCCTTATAAACGAGCATAGAATCCGCGGAAATGATTTCCGTCTGCAATTCTTTTGCGCAAGCAACGGACAAGGCTGTTTTCCCTGAGGCGGTAGGTCCACAAATAACCAATACTTTGGGCATTATACTATCCTCTTAAACAGTTTTTCCAAATCCGTACGCGTTAATTTTATCACGACGGGACGCCCGTGCGGACATTTCAAGCTCATATCGCCGTCCATTTGTTTTAAAAGTTCCAGCGCTTCGTCTTTCGTTAAATCCATTCCGCCTTTTACCGCCGCTTTACAAGCTGTTGAGGCAAGTTTATCCTTTAATACGTCGTCGATTTTAATCGCGCGGTATCCGTCGATATCGCTTAATACCAAATTAAAAAATGCCTCAACGTCAATACGCGGTAAATCCACGGGAATCGCCGAAACGGAGAAAGAATTCGTATTGATTTCTTCAATATCAAATCCCATATCGGAAATTTCCGATATATGTTCCCGTATAAACGCGCTTTCAGACGCATTTAAATTTAGTTCATACGGCAAAAGCATCGGTTGACGCGCCACCGACCTATCCCTTATTTTTTGACGCAAGCGGTTATATATTAAACGCTCGTGCGCGGCGTGTTGGTCTATTATATATACGTCGTTGCCACATTCGTATAATAAATAGGTATTGAAAAGCTTGCCTTGATATACGCACGAAGAAACGTCTATTTTATCCTGCGTCGCTTTTAATTCCAATTCCTCTAAATAACGTTTATTCGCTAAAAAAGAATCGTCGTTTTGTGTTTGCTGTTCATATTCGGTGTCGTGGAAAATCAACTTTTGTTTTCCTACGGGTAACCCGGGGAACATTCTTCTAAGTTTTCCGCTCCCACTAATTTTCTTGCTGACTTTACGCCTTCCGCGTTTTGCTTTCGTTAAAAGTTTAGGATTTATATCCGGAATTTCATCTAAAGAAGTATATCCTTTTTTCTCTCTAATCGCTTGTTGTTCTTTTAACGACTCTTTAACGACCTCTTGGCTTTGCTGTATTTCTTTTTGCGCGTCTTCGTAGGTAAAAGATGCAAAACCAAACGTTTTTGCAGGCTTTTCCTCAAAGTCAAAAACTCGTTCCTTTAAGTCTTTCTCGCTTTTTTTCGGTTGCGTATCCTTTGCTAAAATGCCCTCGGATATACTGCGTTTAACCGCTTCTATCCTTTCTTGTACCTCTTTGGGCAATCCGCTGTTACTTCTTTGGGGTTCTTTTTCTTCCATAGCCGGAAAAACTTCTTCGTTTTTCGGTTGCTCTACGTACTTCATCGCCGTCGCATTACCGTCTAATACGGAAGATAAAATAGAATGAACCGAATGATATACGACGCCGTTATCCATAAACCGAACGTCCGTTTTGTTCGGGTGCACGTTTACGTCCACAATTTGAGGCGGAAGATTCACGTGTAAAACGCAAAAAGGAAATTGTCTTTTCATCAGATAAGAAGCGTACGAATTGATAACCGCAGAGATAATCGTTGTATTCAAAACGTATCGCCCGTTTATAAACACGTTTATATACGACTTGTTCGGTTTGACGTAATTATAATTGCCCATATAACCATGAACGCGAATACCATTCTTTTCGCCGTCAATACGAATACATTGCGAATACGCGGAAACGCCGTAAACACTTAAAAACGCTTCCTCATCCCCCGTACCAAACGATTGCAAAATCTTTTTACCGTCCACGTAATAGGTAAACGCTACGTCAGGTCTACTTAAAATAAAACGAGATACGTAATTGGTGATTTCCGTTTCTTCCGTTTTATCCTTTTTTAAAAATTTAGCCCTTGCCGGCGCGTTAAAAAAGAGTCGCTCCACGCAAACGTCCGTCCCGTCATTTCCCGAAGCCGGAGAAATAACGCCAAGCTCTCCGCCGTTGGAGGTAAGCGCGTAACATTTCCCGTCTTTTACTTTAGAAGTGATTGTCATTTTCGAAACGGAGGCAATAGAAGCAACCGCTTCGCCACGAAAACCCAACGTCATAATTTCGTTCAAATCGTCTACCGTTGCGAGCTTGCTCGTTGCGTGTGGCAAAAACGCCGATTGTAAATCTTCGCGCTCAATACCACAACCGTTATCAACAACGCGGATTAAATCTTTACCGCCGTTTTCAATGTAAATTTCAATTTCCGTCGCGCCCGCGTCTATTGAATTTTCCACCAATTCTTTTACTGCGGAACAAGGTCTTTCTACCACCTCGCCCGCCGCAATTCGATTAAATACTTTTGCGGGTAAAATATTTATTTTTCCCATATCATTTCTCCATCTCTAATCTGTCCTTCAAATCCCCGAGCAATAAAAGCGCTTGCATTGGCGAAAGCGTATTGATGTCCGTTTCTAAAAGCGCTTTTTCAACGTCGCTGTAAGCACGCTCTTCGCTCAGCGTTTCCTCTTCTACGGAAAATATATTCTTTTCCCCTAACAGGTCGTTTTTCTCAAGCGCTTTTAAAATAGATTTAGCCCTTTGCGTTACCTCTTTAGGAACACCGGCAAGCGACGCTACTTCAATACCGAAACTACGGAGCGCGCCACCTCTTGCAATTTTTCTTAAAAATACGATAGCGCCGTTTAATTCTTTTACCGTAACTTTATAATTTTTCACTCCGTCTAAGGTATTTTCAAGTTCCGTCAACTCGTGATAATGCGTAGAAAATAACGTTTTTGCTTGTATATTTTTGGTCAAAAATTCAATAACCGACCAAGCAATAGATAAGCCGTCGTAGGTACTCGTACCGCGTCCAACCTCGTCCAATATCAATAAACTATCGCGGGAGGCGCGTAATAATATCGTGGCGACCTCCGTCATTTCAACCATAAAGGTACTTTGGTCTAAAATTAAATTATCACTTGCGCCCACCCTTGTAAAAATCCTATCCGTTATAGGAATTTCAGCCATACGCGCAGGGACGAACGAACCGACGTGCGCCATAAGTACGATAAGCGCCACTTGACGCATATACGTGCTTTTTCCCGCCATATTCGGGCCTGTAATGATTGCACAACGGTTCGTATCGTTATCAAGCAACGTATCGTTGGGAACAAATCGTTCTTTGGATATCGCCTCCACGACGGGATGACGTCCGTCGTTTATTAAAAGTGGCGAACCGCTTGAACAAATCTTCGGACGAACGTAACGGCGCTCTTTCGCTACGCAAGCAAAGGAAAGTAAACAATCCAAAAAAGCCAATGCGTCGGCGATTTGCTTCAAAACGGTAATATTTTCTTCAAGAACCTCTAATAATTTTGCGTATAA
Organism: Clostridiales bacterium; assembly: GCA_015069285.1. Classification (GTDB taxonomy): domain Bacteria; phylum Bacillota; class Clostridia; order Christensenellales; family Borkfalkiaceae; genus Scatosoma. The sequence continues at coordinate 22,418 of SVIX01000002.1, forward strand.
CGCTTCTTCTAATTTTAACGCTTTTTCAGAGCTCGTAAGTACCTTTTCTTCTAATTCTTTCAACTCCTCGGTAATATACCGTTCCCCAGTCGTCAACGTTTGTTTACGGATATATTCAGGCGGAACTTTATCTTTAAAGGAATTACTTACTTCAATATAATAGCCAAAAATGCGATTATAGCCCGTTTTTAAGGTTTTTATCCCCGTGCGTTCACGTTCTCTAATTTCAACGTCTTCAATTAACGATTTCGCACCGTTTTGAAAACGACGAAGCTCGTCGAGTTCCGTATTAAAACCGTAACGAATATACCCTCCGTCTTTTACAATCGCCCCCGCATCAGGGTCGATTGCGCTTTCTAATAAATCGGCAAGGGTTTGCATATCGGGCAAATTTGCGCAAATATCCGTTATCGCTTTTGAGGAGAATCCTGTAAGTTGGAATCGTATACTCGGCAAAGCTTGCAACGCATTTTTTAACTCCAAACAGTTTTTAGGATGAAAGGTTTTGTTGGATATTTTTCCTGCCAAACGCTCCAAATCACGCATTGAAGAAAGTATTTCGGTTAATCCCGCGCGAACAACGGTGGCGTTTACAAGTTCTTCTACCCCATCTAAACGATAAGAAATTTCTTGTTTGTCCTTTAACGGCGCTAATATCAATCGACGCATCAGTCTTGCGCCCATACCCGTTTTCGTTTTGTCAAGTACCCATAAGAGCGACCCGAATTTTTTACCTTCCGAATTGCTTTGAACAAGTTCTAAATTGCGTACGGCTATCGTGTCAAGCTCCATATATTTCGCTTGATTTATAACCTTGACCGTTTCAATATTTTTTAATGCGTGTTTTTGTGTTTCGCGTAAGTATTCGATAAGCGCGCCCGCTGAAACGATAATATTTTCTTTACCCAAAATTCCATACGGCGCTAACGAAGCGGTGTTAAATTGTTCGAGTAAATTCTTCTCCGCGTGTTTCACGTTAAACGCCCAAGGCACGTAACAAGAAAAAGGTGGCAACAACCCGTGTTGCGTTTCTTTTCTATCGCGACACGCCAACAACATTTCCTCGTTACAAATTATCTCCACGAAAGAAAGCTTGCTCATTTGACCAAGTGAATCGTCGAGGGATAATTTCCCCACGTATTCTTCCGCGAAAAACTCGCCCGTAGTAATATCCGTCCAAGCCAACGCTACCGCGTCACCCGCTTTAAATGCGCACGCGATATAGTTGTTTTTACCTTGTTCCAAAAACTCTTCTTCAATCATCGTACCTGCCGAAACCACGCGTACGACGTCGCGTTCTACAAGTCCACGCCCAGCCTCTTTGGGGTCGGTAAGCTGTTCGCAAATCGCCACCCTTTCGCCCAAAGAAACGAGCTTTGCAATATATTCGTCGGAGGCGTGATAAGGTATACCGCACATCGGAGCACGTTGACTAAGTCCGCAATCCCTGCCAGTAAGCGTTAAATCAAGAAGTTTCGAGGCTTTTATTGCATCCTCAAAAAACATCTCGTAAAAATCACCCAAACGATAAAAGATAATACAATCTTTATATTTTTCCTTAACGGAAAGATAATGTTTCATCATTTCTGAAAGTGCCATACGTTCACCCTTCTACCTTTATCCTTTTTATTCCTTAACTTTTTCTAATTCACCAAACAATGAAATGCCGTTTACTTTGGTAACTTTTAATTGCACGAATTTACCTATTACGTTTTTTTCGCTTATAAAGTACCCCATTCGACCAAACTCGTCACGCCCAAAATATAAATTCTTTTTGGAATCGTAATCTTCACAAAGTATTTCAACCGTCTTACCCATATACTTTTCCGATTTCTTTCGCGTGAACGCATTAACGAGTTCGACAAGTCGCATTATACGGTCTTTTTGAACGTCCTCAGGAATTTGCGCGTCCATCGTCGACGCCTTCGTGCCTTGGCGTTTTGAATATACAAAAGTAAACGCAGAGGCAAATTCTACTTCTTTTACAAGCGATTCCGTTTGCAAATAATCCTCTTCCGTTTCGCCGGGAAAACCGACGATGATATCCGTCGTGACTTCCGCTTCGGGAAAATAACTTCTAAGCATTTTTATTTCGTCTAAATATTTTTCACGGGTATATCGTCTATTCATTGCTTGCAAAACGGTATTTGACCCCGATTGAACGGGCAAATGCACGAGTCTGCATATTTTGCGATGTTTTTGCATGACTTTTACGACGTCCTCGTTAAAATCTTTAGGATGGCTCGTCATAAAGCGTAAACGAAAATCCCCTTCAATGGAAGCGACTGCGTCTAAGAGTTCTGAAAAAGTCATTCCCGTAGTGCCGTCGCTCCCGTAGGAATTGACGTTTTGTCCAAGCAACGTAATTTCTTTATAACCTTCTTTTACAAGGTTTTGCACTTCTCGAATAATATTTTCAGGTTTACGAGAACGCTCTCTACCGCGGACGTACGGTACGATGCAATAAGAACAAAAATTATTGCATCCGTACATAATATTCACCCAAGCGTTAGGATAACTCGTTCGAAAAGGCGTAACGTCTTCAAAAATTTCCCCAGCCTCTTCTCGGATTTCCACCACTCGTTTCCTTTCCTTTTTCTTTTGCTTAATTAACGCTTCCAAACGCTCTAAATTGAGCGTGCCGAACATAATATCAATAAACGGAAACTTTTGTTTTAATACCTCTGTTTTTCCTTTTTCTTGCGTCATACAACCGCCGACGACAACGAGAAGCGACGGCTTTTGTTTTTTTAATTTTTTTAATGCGCCTATATTGCCAAACGCGTGATTTTCCGCATTTTCACGAATGCAACAGGTATTAAAAACGATAATATCCGCTTCTTCTATTCGACGAGTTTCTTCATAGCCCATCGCGCACAGAATTCCCGCAATCTTTTCAGATTCGTGGACATTCATTTGACAACCGTAAGTAACGATATGATATTTTTCCGACATAATTATCCCATTTTAGCGTTTTATTTCTTCTATTATACTCTTTTTTTTCTTTTTTATCAAGTTTTAACGGGGGCATAAATTATAAAATTTTTCGTTATAAAAAATGTAAATATGAGAAATACTGTTTCAATGAAACTCTTTCGTAAAATATTGACTATTTCCGCATTATTTTTTTTGATATGTCTACTAACCTTTTTCGGATATTATTTTATCGTGACGGGAAACGTATCCCTTCAAAGTGAAAAACTTAATTTCCAAGAAGAAAATATCCGCGTATACGATAACGAAGGCGCTATAATCAACGCCGTTTTACCGCACGGCGAGGCGCGCTCCATTTCCCTGCAAGACGTACCTGAAAAAACCAAACTTGCCTTTATCAATACGGAAGATAAACTCTTTTTTACCCATAACGGTTTTGATTATAAACGAATGCTAAAAGCAATATTATGCAATTTAAAAAGCGGAAAATTTCAACAAGGCGCGTCTACTATATCGCAACAACTGATAAAAAACACGCACTTAAGTCAAGAAAAAACCTTAAAACGTAAATTAAAAGAATGGAAACTTACCAAACGCTTAGAAAAAAACTACAACAAAGAGGAAATTTTAGAAAAATATTTAAGCGTTATCTATTTTGGACATAACTGTTTCGGGTTAAATTCCGCCTCGAATTTTTATTTTGGAAAAAGCGTAAACGAATTGGATTTAGCCGATTCCGCGGTACTTGCGGGACTCGTGCAATCCCCTAACAATTATTCACCTTTTAAAAATCCGCAAAACTGTTTAAGGCGCAAAGAAATTGTTTTACGGTTAATGCAAAAAAACGGTAGCATTACCGAGAAAGAAAAACAAATCGCTTTAGAAAAACCTTTACCGACGCAACCGCACGTGGATAATCAGTTAAGTTCTTATATGCGTTTCGTTTTCGACGAATTTTCCGCTTTATCACAAGAGTACGATTTCACCGTGGGCGGTCGCATTGAAATTCACACGTATTTGGATAAAAATTTACAAAATGCAATAGAAAACATCGCAAACGAATATAATTCTTCGGACAAAAATTTAACTGTTTTAGACGCAAAAAACCACGGATTTAAAGCTTGCGTTTCCACGCTTGGGGAAAGCAGACGATTGCCAGGTTCGCTTATAAAACCTTTGCTTGTCTACGCTCCTGCTTTAGAAGAAAACGTAATTTCTCCTGCTACGCCCATTTTAGACGAGAAAATAAATTACGCGGGATACGCTCCGAATAATTACGACGGAACTTTTCACGGATACGTTAGCGCGCGGGAATGTCTTGCGCAAAGTTTAAACGTACCAGCCGTAAAACTTTTGGAAACGATAAGCGTTGAACGCGCCGTTGAATATTTAAAAACAATGCAATTACCCGTTGAAAAAGAAGATTATTCCCTTGCGTTAGCGCTTGGCGGGATGAAAAACGGGTTCACAATGAAAGAACTGCTTTCAGCTTATTCCGTTTTTCCTAACGAAGGCGAATATACGCCTTGCGGTTTTATTTCAGAAATAAAAATCGACAACGTTTGCGTATATACCAAGCCTACAACGGTAAAAACGGTATTTTCGAAAGACACGTCCTATCTTATGTCGGATATATTAAAAACGACCGCAAAAACGGGAACGGCAAAAAAGTTGCGCTCTTTGTCCTTTGATATTTCCGCAAAAACGGGAACGGTAGGCGTTGAAAAAGGGAACACGGACGCTTACGCGCTTTCATATACGAACGACGACGTAGTCGGCGTTTGGTTGGGAAACGGCAACAACGCTTTTATCGACTGTACAGGCGGAGGCACGCCTTGTAACTTACTTTTAAAAATAAACGAATTCTTGTATAAAAACTATACGCCCACCGATTTTATAAAACCGATGGACGTCGTAGAAATAGCATTAGATAAAGTAAGCTATGAAAAGGAACGTACTTTACGCTTAGCCGATGAAGTTTCCCCCATAGAATATAGATTTCACGAATTATTTAAAAAGGCCTGTATTCCTCAAACGAAAAGCGAGATTTTTAGCAGTCCCACGATTATTCAACCGAATCTGTCTTACGAAAACAACAAAGTCGTCATTTGTTTTCACGAAAACTCGCCTTCTTTTTATCAATATAAAATAGAACGTTTCGACCAAAATAACAACAAAACGGTTTATTTCGGTAAACGTATAGAACGGTATACAGATAACGACGTTCAAGCTAATAAAAAATACGTTTATACCGTCACGCCTCTTTATGGCGAGCGAACGGGAATCCCTATCGTTTTGCCTTCGGTAAGCACCTACGATATAGAGTCTTCTAACAACCAAGAAATTTTAGATAAAAATTGGTGGGAATATTAAGCGTTTGTCTTTTTCGCTTTCAAAATTGGAAACGCGCCCGACAAATCCCAAAATTCACCGTCGAATTCGCTTGCGTATTCTTTAGACCAATTCTTATATTTAGGCAAACAATTATAAGAAGACGCGCCGTATTCCAACGAATAATCACCTTCTCCAAAAACGCCGTAAACGTACGTCGTATCTATTGCGCTAGGACAAAAATACAATCTATCTCCCTTAAAACCTGCCACGTAATCGATTGCTTTTACACCTTCCAAGTTGATAAAGCAACCTTCAACCTTTCCGTTACCCGTTGCGCCAAACCCCGAAAAGCGTTCTGAAAACGTGGAAAGTTGTCCAATTTGCGCAATTTGCGCGTAACAATCTTGAACCGTTCCGTTGACGGTTACAATCAACGCCGTACTTTTACCGCCTTTTAGGTACACGTTTTTAAAAGCCGTATTTTTCAAGACGCCGTTTTCGCCCAACTCCTTAAAAAATCCGCGGTCATATTTCGTACTGTTTCCAAAGGATAACCCTGATATCGTATGTCCACGTCCGTCAAACGTACCTACAAACGTCACGTCGTTCGACCAAGTTTTATACGTAGTATAAACGATATCCGTAGCAAGTACGTAATATCCGTCCGATTTATCTTTAAACGCCTCAAATTCTTCCTTTGATGTAATCACGCCCGTTGCGAAAGTTATCTTCTTCGTGTATTTCGTTGATTCCGTTTCAAAGATAGCTGTCTTTTCTCCCAACAAATGCAAATTTTTGATAGTAGCATTTGCCACCGTTATCGTTTCCCCGATTTGTTTGAACGCAATTTCCTTACCTTCTATCGTAAATTTTATTACGTTTTTCGGCGCAGTAACCGTATACTCCGACGTTTGCGATAAATCAAAATCCGCGCAATTCTCCATAGCGGTTTCCTGTTTTTGGAACTTCCCATACACGTTTACCGTGCCTTTTACTGTTTGTGTAAAATCAAATTCCGTCGTAAAGTCTTTATCCGCATACCAACCGAGGAAGTCGGTTTCCGTTACCGTAGGCGCGGTGAGCGTCGAACCGTATTTCGCGCTCGTAGAATAATCCAACTTTTCTTCGCCGTTATAATAGTTTACAGCGTACGTTTTTACGTACTTACTCGCACATTCGCCTCCGTCCATAAGCGCTACCTGCGCCATAGACCTACCTGCCGTACCCGTGTACGTATACGTCGTGTTTTCAAGCACGTACGGGTTGATGTTGATTACTCGGTTGTACGCGTCTTCCGTGAAGTCGTAAATATAGATATACGTATACATATACTCGTCACGTTCCGCCGTATATTTGTCGCTGACCCGCCAATTATTCTTCGTCTTAGAAAGAACTTCGTTTCTCTTACTCGCGTACCCGTCTTCGTGCGTAAGCTCCGTATCCTTTCCCATTTCGTCCGCAAAAGCAAGAAACGCTCCTACCGTCTTGCTTTCCAAAATAGATTTTTTCGCTACGACGCAGAAACGGATACCCGACTTGTCAACGTCGGATTCCTCGTCGCCTACGTATACGCCTGCGCCGTCAAAGAAGACGTCTTCCGTTCTTAACGTAGGCACGTTTTGCGCCTCGTCTGCGCTTACCGTCATCGCTACTCTTGCAAAACCGAACGAAAATATCGCAGAGAGCGCCAACGTTGCTACTAAATTTCGTTTCGTTGATTTTCTCATTGTTTGCTCACTCCTTAATCTTCGTTAAACGGAGCGTCATAACTCGCACCGTTTGCCCACGCTCTATAACTTATCTCCACCGCGTTGCTTGCCCGAACGACGTCAATGGTATCAAAGTTTTGAATTTCCACTATCGGACTTTGATAAGCGTGTTTCGTTATAATAGTTTTCATAGTAGTCCTCCTATAAAATTTTTGTATTAGGAATAAAAAAAATGCAGACCTCGTTAGTTTATATAAAAACACGACTTTATGCAATATAATAATGCATAAAGTCGTGCTCTGGCGCAGAGAAAGGGATTTGAACCCTTGTATACATTCCTGCATAACACGATTTCGAATCGTGCGCGTTCAACCGCTCCGCCATCTCTGCAACAGCTTTTATATTATATACTATCCCTAAAAAAAATGCAAGTGTTTTTACGCCATATTTTAAATTTAACATAGAAAAACGGAGCAATCTATTTCAAATTGCTCCGTTTTTGCTATTTTAGAAAGGTAATAATACCAAAAGGTTACAAGAAACTACGATTAATACCAAGGCAAACGGATAGGTTGCCGCGTACGCCGAAGAAACGTCGTCCGTTCCAGCCGTAGAGATTAACGCGCCAAGCGCAGGCGTACTCGTCATTCCTCCCGTAATTGAACCGAGATTATTGAAAATGGAAAGTTTAAACACGAATTTACCCAACAAGAATCCGACGACCATAGGCACGGTTGCCATAATAATGCCGTATACGATATAAATCCAATCGAATGCGGAAATGAAGTTGACGCCACCGGGAATTCCTGCGCCTGCAAGGAATAAAACCAAGCCGAGTTCTCTCATCATATTTAACGTTTGTTTGGATACTTTCAAGTCTATTTTACCCATATGACCGAAATGTCCTACGATAAGACCTGCAATCAAAGTACCGCCAGAAGAACCGAAACTAAAATAGTTGCCTCCGCCGATAGGAATTTTAATTGCACCGATTAAAAGCCCGAATACAACCGTCATAAAGAAAGGGAAAAATCCGAATTCTTCAAGCGTCCAGCGTTTTTTACCGTCTTCTTGGATTTGAATGGTATTAGCCGCGACAAAGCTTTCTCTTTCTTTGGCTATATCTACTTTCAAAAGGCGTGGCATAATTTGGACGAATAGAACAACCCCTAAAACGCCGTACAGATAACCGATACCGTATCCTGCCGTTACTTCTTGTTCCAAAGCCCCTGCAGAATCACGCGCCGCGGAAAAGGCGGGGGTTGACGTAAGCGAACCAGATAAAAGCCCCGTACCCATTGCAATACTCATATCTTTATCAAGCGCGGAAATACCTACCGTGATACCAACCCCAATCAAAATGATAATCGCGCCCATTGCTACGTACGCAATCATGCTCTTATTAAAGGAACGGAAAAATTTAGGACCTGCAATTAAACCTACGGAGGTTACGAACAACACCGTACCGATATTCGAAAAAAGTTTATAAGTTTTTTCCGTATCTTTGCTCCAAAGCACTATTCCGTCGCCAATTTTAATCGTAGGAATAAACGAAAATAAAACGCCCACTAAAATTGCCGCAAGCAAAACACCTGCTGAACCCAAAGATACACCTTTAATATTAATCGCGCCGATAGCGTATCCTACTGCCATTACGATAAATAAAACGAAGATAGGTACGATAAGCGACGACAATACCTCATATAAATACATTTTATTACTCCTTCATTTTTACGGACGAAAACGCACAAAGCGTACCTTCGTGCGTTTTGTCTAATATTTCATCAAAATCCCTTACAAAAATTAGTTTGCCTTTCTTCTGTAATCAGGTAAAAGTTTGGGCGATACAGCATCCGAAGAAATACCGGCTTTCGCAAGTTCTTCTTCAAATTCGTCTACGTGCGAAAGCGTAAGTTCTTTCAATTCTACGCTCTTGCATTTTTCGCCTGCTTGTTGCCCTGCGTTTCGACCAAATACGATAATATCAAGAAGAGAGTTACCCATAAGACGGTTCGTACCGTGAATACCGCCGACCGCCTCGCCAGCCACGTACAAATTCTCTATACAAGTCATTCCGTTTGCGCCAATATCCAAACCGCCGTTTTGATAATGCAATGTCGGATAAATAAGGATAGGTTCTTTACGAATATCGATACCGTATTTACCAAACATTCTAAGCATTGCGGGAATACGCTTTTCAATCGTGCCTTCGCCGTTCAAAATATCGATAAGCGGAGTATCCAACCATACGCCTTCGCCGTCCGTTGTCTTGATACCGTTACCACGTTCTTTACATTCGCGGATAATCGAAGACGCCGTAACGTCACGCGTTTCCAAAGAATATACGAACGCTTCCCCGTCTTTATTGACAAGTTGCGCGCCAAGCGAACGTACTTTTTCGGTTACGAGCGCACCGTAAATTTGCGTAGGTTCTGCCGCGCCCGTGGGGTGATATTGCAAAGTTTCGGGATAGAGCAATTTAGCGCCTGCTCTGTACCCTAATACCAACCCGTCTGCCGTTGCGCCGTAGTGATTGGAGGTAGGGAACCCTTGATAGTGCAATCTACCTGCGCCACCCGTTGCGATAACGACGGTTTTTGCTCTTGCAATCAGGATTTCCTTCGTTTCCATATTCATAAGTACTGCGCCGGCAATCTTTCCGTCGGTATCTTTGATAAGTTCGATAGCCGCCGTGAAGTCTACCACCGTAATACCACGGTTAAACACTTCGTCGCGAAGGGTACGCATAATTTCCGAACCCGAATAGTCACGGCAAGCGTGCATACGTTTTCTCGACGTACCACCGCCGTGCGTGGTAACCATCGTGCCGTCAGGTTCCTTATCGAACATAACGCCAAGTCTATTCAACCACAAAATCGCTTCAGGCGCTTCGTTTACGAGCTTATACAAAAGCTCGGGTTTATTCTTAAAATGTCCACCGCCAAGCGCGTCCAAATAGTGCGTTGCAGGACTATCGTTGGGTTTATCCGCAGCTTGGATTCCCCCTTCTGCCATTGCCGTATTCGCGTCGCCTAAACGAAGTTTGGTAGCAATCATAACGTTTGCACCGCGTTCGTGCGCTTCGATAGCCGCAGACGAACCTGCGCCGCCACCGCCGATAACGAGTACGTCTACGTCGTAATCGATTTTTGTTAAATCGATATTCATACCTAAAATACGGGAATGACCTTGTAAAAGCGTAGCGAGTTCGTGTAAAACTTTTCCACCTTTATTTTTACCAACTTTCAATTCTTCATACGCAGAAGTAATATAGTCGGGGTGGAATTGCGCCAAAACCGCATCTTTTTGTTCCGCAGTCATTCTTTCGTGCAATTTTTCAATACGAGAAGCGCGACTTGCTTCTACTTTCTTCATCGATTCAAGTTGTTCGTCAGTATAATGATACATATCGCTTCTCCTTATTTTTCAATTTCTCTATGATTATAGAGATTTTTTTGTTCTTCCAAAGGCGTATTCATAATCGCCTCTAACGCCGCTTTGCAATCACCTCTATCTATTTCCTCTACGCGGTTGATAAGGTGTTTCGTTTCAGGAGCAAGATATTTGCCCGTAAGTCTACGAGTCAAAAGCGCGACTTGGGGATGGGAAATGCCCGCAGGGCAACGGGAAGAACATACACCGCACATTACGCAGTCAAAGCTCTCTTCCGCCGCTTTTTCGTATTCGCCACGTTGCGCGTATGCGATATATTGCATAACGTTCAACTCTTGCGTACAACTCTTCGTACAAGCATTACAACCGATACACGAATAAATTTCGGGGTATAATTGCATCATAATTTGTTGCGTAGGCTTAATTTTTTCAATATCGTATACCTGTTTTACGAGGGGGAAGAAAGGCAAGGTTGCCACGTACATACCCTCTTGTACTTGTTGTTGACAAGCCAAACAGCTCTTTAATTCTTGTTCTCCTTTAATACGGTATATCGTTGCACACGCGCCACAAAAACCGTTTCGGCAACCACAACCGCGAACAAGTTGATAGCCTGCATATTCCATTGCTTTCATAATCGTTAAGCTTTCCGGTACTTGATAACGTTTACCGAAAAGAAATACGTTTACCATATTTTCCATTGTTCGTTCTCCTTAATATTCATCAGGCAATTCGTCAAGTTCAGTCATTCTGAACACAGGACCGTCTTTACAAACGAATTTATCACCGACGTTACATCTTCCGCATTTTCCAACGCCACACTTCATACGAAGTTCTAACGTCGTATATACGCGAGATTTATCAAAACCGAGTTCTAAAAGTCCCGCAAGCGTGAACTTAATCATAATGGGAGGTCCGCAAAGCACCGCTGTCATATTAGGATTAAGCCCAAGTTCTTTCACGTAAGCAGGCACGAACCCGACGTGTCCGTCCCAACCCTCTTGCGGACGGTCAATCGTAAGATATACTTCCGTATTCGGTTCGTTCATCCATTCCGTTTGAATTTCTTCAATATCTACCAAATCATCTTTACTCCTCGCGCCGTATACGATAACTACCTTTCCATAATTTTGGCGGTAATGACGTACGTAATTGATAACGCTACGTAAAGGCGCAAGACCGATACCACCCGCAATGAAAAGCAAGTCTTTTCCTTTAAAATCTTCTTCTACGGGGAAGTTTTTGCCGTACGGACCGCGAACGGTAATTTGCGCGCCAACCTCCAAAGAATGGATAACTTCCGTTACGCAACCGCATTTCTTTATGGAGAATTCCATATAGTCTTTATTTGTCGGCGAAGAAGTAATAGAGAACATACATTCGCCTACGCCGGGTACGGAAACCATCGCGCATTGACCGGGCATATGTTCGAAAAGTTTCTTTCCGTCCGTACCGACTACGCGGAACGTTTTTACGTCTGGCGTATCCTTACGAACGTCTGTAATTACGCCTACTTTAGGAATGAGCGTTTCGTTAATCATTCTTTTTCCCTCCCAACGTTTTAATTACTTTTACGATATTTAATTTTTGCGGGCATTTATTTACGCAACGACCGCAACCGACGCACGAATACAAGCCATCGTTTTGCGAAGGATAATACACGAGTTTATGCATAAATCTTTGGCGGAAACGTTGCATTTGCGTCGTACGGCTATTTCCGTGCGCCATAAGCGTAAAGTCGGAATACATACAAGAATCCCAACAACGGTATCTAAGCACGCCTTCATTCGTTTTGAAATCACGAATATCAAAACATTGACAGGTAGGACAAACGAACGTACACGTACCGCAACCCAAACAAGCCTCGCTCATTTCTTCCCAAGCAGAGTCTTCAAACAATTCGTTCAGATTTTCAGGCTTAAATACGCTTAAATCCAAATTTGCGTACGGTAATTTTTGTAAAATTTCCGAGGTGGTTTGACGTTGCGCTCTCACTTCCGCGTCCCCGCCGTTTTCAAACAAATCGGCAACGAGCTTGGTAAGATTTTCGCCCTTTTCGGTGTTTGCTTGCCAATATAAGTACGATTCGTCAAGCCACGTCGTTACGTCGCCTTGAGGCGCGGTAGCGTCGATACCGAATACTCCGCAAAAACAACTTTCTTCCGGTTTAGAACAAGCAAGCGTTACAATAACGGAAGCATCTCTTCTTGCTTTATAATAAGTATCAATCGGTTCGGCAAGGAAGACCTTATCCAAAACGTCAATCGCTTTATAATCGCAAGCCTTTACGCCAAACAACACGAAAAGTTTTCCCTCTTCCGCGTAATCTCTACGCACGTCGATAACTTCAAGGTTTTTACCTTCCGTTTTAAATTTCATCATGTTTTCCGTTTGCGGGAAAAACATATTTTTAGGGGATTTTACCGTTTTAAGCGTTTCAAGCGAAACTTCTTTTCCCTCTTTCCAAACGGCGTAATTCACTTCTCCGGCTTTTTTAACGGGAATGAACAAACCCATCGTTTGGTTGATTCTCGCGTAAAGCTCGTTTAATCTTTCTTTTGCTATCTTTAACATTATTTTGCCTCCCCGTTAAACACGTCTTTAGGTTCAACGTCACCTTCGGTGTACGAAGTAAGCGGTGTTTTACCGTCCGACGTTTCCCCTGCTTGATATTCACCGTACATACCGTCAATATCCTTAATAAACTTTCTGTTGAGAAGGTGCAAAGGAATATTTTGCGGGCATACACGCGAACATTCACCGCAATCGGTACAACGACCCGCTACGTGGAATGCACGAATAATATGGAAGAGTTGTTCTTCAAATTTATCGTCGTTTGCTTTTGCCGAAATACTCGACGCAGGATTATCGAATACGCATTTTACGCACGAACACGCAGGACACACGTTACGGCAAGCGTTACAACGGATACACTTTGAAAGTTGTTCTCTCCAGAACGCAAATCTTTCTTCCTCCGTCATCGCCTCTAATTTTTCTACTTCTTCGAAACGGTTTACGTCTTTAATAGGACGTTCGTGTAAAATAATTTCTTCGTCTTTAACTTGATGCGTCTTATTACAGGTAGCGCATTTGGTCAATACGACGTCAGGCTTATTTAACGTTATTTCACCGTCGATAGACGTGACTTTAACTTCTTTATCCACTACTTCTACGCCCGTCACGAAAGAAACGTTGTTTGCCTTTATTTTTTCAATATCCAATTTAGCTAAACATTCAATTGCGATAACGTATACGTTTTCACGGTTGATACGGTGTTCTTTTACAAGTTGATTAAAGCTGTACGTATCGCACGGCTTTAAAAACACCGCGGTTTTTCCTTCTTTTTTGCTCATTTGAATTAAGTATTTAGAAAGATTTGCGCCACAGAAATAATCGTAAACGAAATCTTTGAGTTCTTCTACCGTTTCAAAGGACGCAGGAGAAGGGTCGAAACAAAAATCACCCTTTTTCCAGCCGATAACGCGCGCCACTTCACCGCTTTCCAATAACTGTTTTTGCGCGTTCAAGCATTTTCAATTCAACGTCTTTCATTTTATTCACCCTCCTTTACACGAAGGTCGGTAAGGCGTTTATTTTCGCCAAGCTCCGTAATTTGTTTAACAAAATCGTTCATAACCGCCGAAAACTTTGCGCCTTCCGCCGCGGATACCCATTCCAAACGCGTACGTTCTTTTTCGATTCCCATATAATTAAGGAAACTAAACAACGTTGCCATTCTTCTTCTTGTATAATAATTACCTGTTACGTAATGGCAATCCCCGGGGTGGCAACCGCAAAGAATGACGCCGTCTGCCCCTTGTTGGAACGCTTTCAATACGAACGTGGGATTTACACGGCAAGAACAAGGAACTCTGATAATTTTTACGTTTGCCGGATAAGTTAAACGACTCGACCCCGCAAGGTCAGCGCCCGCATACGAACACCAATTACAACAAAACGCCACGATATTGGGGGTAAATTCTTTCTTTTCCGTTTTTACTTCTTGCATATCGTTTCCACCTCCGACATAATTTGCTTGGAGCTAAATCCCTTCAAGTCCATAGCGCCCGAAGGGCAGGTTACCGTACAAGCGCCACAACCTTGACATACGGCAGGATTGACGGACGCAACTCTGCGTATTTCCGTTTTGCCACCGCCAAGACGGAACTCTTTATCCACGTAGGTAATCGCGCCGTACGCGCATACGTTCGCGCATTGGCTACACCCGTTACACATATTTTCGTCGGGCGTCGCTACGCAAGGATTAGTCTTTAACTTATCTTTCACAAGCAATCCAATAACCTTTGCGGCGCACGCAGAGGCTTGCGATACCGTTTCGGGAATATCTTTCGGTCCTTGGCATACGCCCGCAAGATACACGCCTGCCGTGGGGCTTTCCACGGGACGAAGTTTTGCGTGCGATTCCGTGAGGAAGTTGTTCGTATCGATACTTGCCGTCAAAAGCGTCGCTACCTTTCTTACCGAGGGTTCAGGTTCGATTGCCGTCGCCAAAACGACCAAATCCGATTCAATGGTGATTTGTTCGTTGTCGATAAGATTCGAACCTTGCACCATCAACTTACCGTTTTCGTTATAAACTTTACCGACCATACCTTTAATATAGTCTACGCCGTACTGCTCCACCGCGCGACGATAGAATTCGTCGTAATTTTTACCCGGCGTACGTACGTCAATATAAAATACGTGTACTTCGGTGTCAGGATATTTTTCACGGATAAGCATTGCGTGTTTCGCCGTATACATACAACAAATTTTAGAACAATAGGGTTTACCGCAACCGCTCGTATCACGCGAACCCACGCATTGAATAAAGGTAACTACTTTCGGGTGTTCCCCGTCGGAAGGACGGAGCAGAACGCCGTTCGTAGGACCTGCCGCGTTCATCAAACGCTCTAATTCCAAAGAAGTGATAACGTCTTTATTGTCTGCGTAACCGTACTCGTTAAAGTTATCAAGCGCGATAGGTTTAAAGCCCGTTGCAACGACGATCGCGCCGTATTGACGTTCAATAAACGTATCTTTTTGTTCGTAATCAATCGCGCCTACGCCACAGAATTTTTGACAAATTCCGCATTTGCCCGTTTTTAATTTAAGGCATTGTTCGGGGTCGATTACCGCTACGTTAGGAATAGCTTGCGCAAACGGAATGTAGATAGCAGGACGAGTATTTAAGCCCATATTAAAAGTATTTAAGCCTTTTTTCGAAGGGCATTTTTCCATACAAATTTTACAGCCCGTACATTTCGTTTCGTCTACGTATCTTGCCTTACGACGAATTTTTACGCTAAAATTCCCTACGAAGCCTTTAACGTCTTCCACTTCCGAATAGGACAAAATATCTATTTTCTCGTGTTGCGCGCAATCAACCATTTTAGGCGTCAAAATACACGCGGAACAATCGAGCGTAGGGAAAGTTTTATCGATTTGCGCCATTCTACCGCCAATCGTTGCGTTTTTCTCTACGATATCCACTTCAAAGCCTGCGTCCGCAATATCAAGCGCGGCTTGAATACCCGCAATACCACCACCGATAACCAACGCGCGTTTTACTACGGGGCTTTCGCCTGCCATAAGCGGAGCGTTAAGTTTTACTTTTGCAATCGCGGTACGAACAAGGATAATCGCCTTTTCCGTTGCTTCTTCCATATCTTTATGTATCCACGAACAATGCTCACGGATATTTGCAATTTCTACAAGATAAGGATTTAAACCTGCCGCTTCCGCAGCTTTACGGAAAGTCGCTTCGTGCATTCTCGGCGAACAAGCGCCAACTACGATGCCCGTTAAATTGTGTTCTTTAATCGCCTGCTTAATAAGCTGTTGCCCGTTTTCCGAACACATATATTGATAATTTGCGGAGAATACGACGCCCGGTTCGTCTTTGATGACTTCCGCGACCCTCTCCACGTCTACCGTTGCAGCGATATTGCTTCCGCACCAACAAATAAAAACACCTATTCTTTGCATTTTATTTACTCTCTTTTCTATTTATTTTTCTATTATTTATTGTACTTTCTGTACGCGCTTACCAAAAGCTGTTGAGGAATCAGCTCGTCGACTATCGGCGGAATTTCCTCGGCTTTTATACCGTTTTTGCCTTGCATACGGATTACCGTATCTCGTACCGCTTCCACGACTGCCGCAGGCGCTACGCCACGGGGACAACGCTCTACGCAAGCCATACAAGAAAGACAGTTCCAAATTGCCTTACATTCCAACAGCTCGTCAATCTTACCTTTGCCAAGCATCGTTACGAATTGATGCGGTTTTATATCCATATCCTTAAACGCCGGACAACGCCCGGAACATTTACCGCATTTCATACATTTTCTAACGTCCGTACCGCTGATGCGTTTGATGTTTTCAATACGTTCTTCTTTCGTCACTTTTGCACCCCCAACGCTTCCGCGAGAAGTTCGGTAAAATACTTGACGGGCAAGATATTATCACCGTTTACTTGTAAATTATATAAGCAAAGCGGACAAGCGGTAATTACTTCTTCCGCACCCTTTTCTTTTGCGCTCGTCAAAACCTTACGGCTTTTTTGTTTGGGCAGTTCGCTGTTTTTGAGCGATACGTACGCACCGCAACACTCGTTTCTAAACGGGTATGTAACGGGCGTACCGCCGATTGCGCGGATAAAATCTTCGATAATCGTAGGATTTTCGGGATTATCAAACGCTAAAACAGAGGAAGGACGCAACAAAAGGCAACCGTAATACGCCCCGACTTTCCTGTTGATAGGGTTTACCACCGCTTTTTTAATATTGTCAAAACCTACGAGATTTTTTAACATTTCCAAATAATGTAAAACTTCCGTTTCACCTTTATACGGTTCGTCAAGTTTTAAATAATTGTTCGCGCGGAACTGAATATCCGCATTATTTTTCATATCGTCGTTCGTGCGTTTAATTACGTTATGGCAAGCGGAGCAAAGGGTTAAAAGCTTTCCTCCGTTTTTCTTGGCGTAATCAAGCGCGCGCACCGCCGAAAGCTTCGTCGCGATTTCGTCCGTACCCATAGGATATACGCCACCGCAACATTGCCAATTTTCCACTTCTTCCATATCTACGCCGAGGGCTTTCGCGCAAAGACGAGCCGTTTCGTCAAGCTCTTTTGCTTTTGTCCTCAACGTACAACCGGGATAGTAACTGATTTTCATATTTCTACGCTACCTTCTACTCTAATAATTTTACTCATTTCTGAGGATACGCCATTTCTTCCGGGCGGAATACTTCATCAAATTTTTCCGCGGTCAAGAAACCAAGCGCAACGCAAGCTTCCTTCAAGGAAATGTTCTCTTTGTAAGCTTTCTTTGCCGTTTTCGCCGCGTTCTCATAACCGATATAAGGATTGAGCGCCGTTACCAACATTAACGAATTGTAAAGGTTATGGTGCATTTTTTCCTTATTTGCTTTTATGCCCGTCACGCAGTTCTTCTCAAACGAAGTGATACCGTCTGCAAGCAAACGAACGGATTGCAAGAAATTGTAAATAATCACGGGCATAAATACGTTTAATTCAAAATTCCCTTGCGACGCGCCGACGCCTACAGCGACGTCGTTTGCCATAACTTGCACGGCAACCATCGTCATCGATTCGCATTGAGTCGGATTTACCTTCCCCGGCATAATCGAAGACCCCGGTTCGTTTTCGGGAATAAAAATCTCTCCAAGCCCGTCACGCGGTCCGCTGGCAAGCCAACGAACGTCGTTTGCAATTTTCATCAAGTTGCAAGCAAGTGCTTTAAGCGCGCCGTGCGCAAATACGAGTTCGTCTTTCGCTGTAAGCGCGTGATATTTATTTTCAGCGGTTACGAACTTCTTACCCGTAAGCTCGCTTACTTGTAACGCAACTTCCTCCGCGAAACCTTTCGGCGCGTTCAATCCCGTACCAACTGCCGTACCGCCAAGGGCAAGCTCTTTTAACCCGTCGAGCGCAAGCATAAGTTGTGCCTTCGTCTTTTCCACCATATTGCGCCAACCGCTAATTTCTTGAGAAAAGGCAATGGGAACAGCGTCTTGTAAATGCGTTCTTCCGCTTTTTACAATCCCTTCGTTTTCCGCTTCCAAACGCTGAAGGGTTGCAATCAACGTATCCATCGCGGGGAATAAATTGTCCTCAATGGCAACCACCGCCGCAATATGCATTGCTGTGGGGAAAGTATCGTTTGAACTTTGGCTCTTATTGATATCGTCGTTTGGATGCAACAATTTTTGCCCAACGATTTCGTTTCCGCGATTCGCAATAACTTCGTTTGCGTTCATATTCGATTGCGTACCGCTACCCGTTTGCCATACGACGAGCGGGAAATGACCGTTAAGTTCTCCCGAAATCACTTCGTCGCAAGCGGAACAAATAGCGTTTTTCTTTTCTTCGGATAACTTTCCAAGTTTCCAATTCGCAAGCGCCGCGGCTTTTTTTAATACACCAAACGCGCGCGTAATTTCACGGGGCATAATTTCGTCGCCAATACGGAAATTTTGATAACTTCTTTGCGTTTGCGCCGCCCAATATCTGTCTGCAGGAACTTGCATTTCTCCCATCGTGTCTTTTTCTATACGGTAATTCATTTTATTCACTCCGATTAAATTTCAATTTGCGCGATAACGCCCTTCAATACGTTTGCGCTGTGTTGCATTTTTTCAAGTTCTTCGCTGGAAAGCTTGGGGGTAAGGGTCGTAATAACACCTTCGTTTCCAATAGCGCAAAGCGTGGAAAGCGCCACGTCGGAAATGCCGTATTCGCCGTCTAAAACCGTCGAAACGGGCAAAATCGTACAAGCCGAAGAATAAATCGCGTTCACGATTTTCGTTACGCAAGCCGCGATTCCGTAGAAGGTCGCGCCTTTTCCTGCGATAATTTGACCGCCCGATTTCTTCACGTATTCTTCCACTTCTTCACGGGAATAGGGCGCTACGGTAAGCGCGTCTTTTTCCGTAAGCGTATTTTCGTATTCAGCAAGAGGGATACCCGAGATATCCGCCGTGGACCAAGCCACGAACGAGGAATCACCGTGTTCCCCTAAAACGTACGCGTGTACTTGTTGTTGATTTACAGAATAAAGTTCGGACAAACGAGTTCTCAAACGAATACTGTCAAGCGTCGTACCCGTCCCGATAACGCGGTTTTTAGGCACACCCGTTATCTTGCAGAACACGTAGGTAAGAATATCTACGGGATTCGCCACGAACAAGTAAAGGGAATTAGGGCAATATTTTACGATTTGCGGAGCAATGCTCTTTAAAATATTTACGTTGATTTGTGTTAAATCAATACGCGATTGACCGGGTTTTCTACCCACCCCCGACGTCACGATAACGATATCCGACCCAACGGCGTCTTCGTACGTACCAAAATAAATTTTTGCAGGGGAAAGATACGGGGTAGCTTGTCTTATATCCATAGCCTCCCCTTTCGCTTTTGCCTCGTTGACGTCAATCAATACGATTTCCGCTACCGAACCGGTTGCAACCAAAGTGTAGGCAACGGTTGCGCCAACCGAACCTGCACCGATGATAGTAACTTTGTTGTTCATAGTTTTTTCTCCGTTTTATTTGATTATTATTTGAGTATAATCAAGAAAAAGAATATACTTTCCCCATCTTTATACTCAATGCCTTACTATTATACCACAAAATTCGACGAATAACAAATACTTGACAACTACTTAGCGGAATTTTTAATCGTTAAATCGATAAATTTTTATCTTTTGCAAAAAAAAGAAAAACACCCGTGCAAAATACACGAGTGTAAAATTGACGTTTATTTTAATCTTCCGTAACGGCAGTAGCTAAAACGAGTCCACCTTCAATAATCGTTAAAATTCCGCTCAGGATAAAGACCCATTCTATCGTATTCCCTTGGTTAAAGAGGAATAACAATCCGATTATAAAGCATAACACGGGAACGGCGTATTGACAAATCGTTTGCCAAAGAGTAGCGCAACGAACGCGGGTTTTAATTTTTTCGTACAGCAACAAGATACCGACGACGAGCAATATTGCCCCTAAAACGTATAATACCGCTTTAATAATCGTCCAACCGCATAAAATAATTACGATTCCCACTACGGCTTTCACAACCGCAGGCGGTATTAGACGGTTAAATAAATCGATTACGGCAAAGGCAATTAATCCTAACCCAAGCACCGTCATCAAAATACTTATAAATCTTCCGCGAAGCGTTATTAGTAATACACCGAGCGTAATTGTAAATAGCGCCGAAATAATTTTTTCTGTTTTTTTCATAAGAGATTCCCCTTTCGTCGAACTTTATATTTTATGCGCCAAAACGCGTCACGGCAACACGGATACATCCGTTCTAATATCAACACAATGCAAGCGACGTATTCGCGTTAAGCAAGTCTATTCCTATTATTGCGCTGTCGCAAGAAAAAGTATACTCTTTAAAATTTCTTTTAGGTTGTACGACTTTGCAACGAAAGTTGCAAAGCGTTACCAACCGTTTTTCTTTCGTAAAATCCATTTCTCTAACGCAAGCAAGTTCGGCGCCTTTTCCGACTTCCGCTTTTTATTTTAAGAATAAACGGCTATACGACTACGCTTATTCAATTCCTACGAGAGAGTTTTCTTTACGGATATATTATACTATATGATATCCATAAAAAATATGCCACCAAAATCCATTATTTTATAATTCGCTTACCCGTAAATTCGACATTACTTCTTCGTACTTGTCTTTCGTAAACGAAACTTGCCCCGTCGTCATAACCGTTGCCGTACCAGCCGCTACGCCCGCGCGTAAAATTTCCGATAACGGCGCGTCCTCTTTCAAAGCCATTGCCGCCGCTGCGACCATACCGTCCCCCGCGCCAACCGTTGAATTTACGGCTACGTTTAAACTCTTGCAATAATAATTTTTTCTACCGTCGGTAATGACCGCGCCTTGTTTCCCCAACGACAACAACACCCGTTTTGCTCCGCGGTCTATCAATTCGTAGCAACCCGCGAGCATATCGTCCTTATCTTGGATTCTTCTACCGAGCGTATTTTCCAACTCGTCTATATTCGGTTTTATCAAATCCGCGCCTTCTGCAATCGCCGAGCAAAGCCTATTTCCCGACGCGTCCACAATTTTTAAAGACTTACTATCTACGGCGCGAGCCAAATTCCCGTAATAACTTTCTTCTACGCCACGAGGAAGCCCGCCCGATAAAACGGTAATAGAGCTCTGAGCGGAAATTTCACGAACGGTTGTTAAAACCTCTCCGAGTTTTTCTTTGGAAACGGCTTCCCCTACGTCGTTGACTTCGGTGAGCATCGCACGGCTATCGATAAATTTATAATTCTCTCTCGCCCTGCCTTTATTCCAAACAAATCGGAAAGAAACGCCCTCTTTATTCAATGCGTTTTCAAACATATACCCGTTTTCGTTATACATAAAACCCGTAGCAAAAGCGTTACCCCCCAAACGCGTTACACCAATCGCCACGTTTAAAGCTTTACCGCCAAAAGAAAGCGTCTTGCTTTTTACCACGTTGGTTTTCCCTATATTCAACGAATCCAATTCAATCGTTACGTCTATACAAGGACTCATACACACCGTTAATATCATATCTGTTTCCTCTTCTCAAAGTGACGGGCGTTTGCTTATTTTTAAATAACCCGTCTACTCATATTCCCCTAATTTTTTTAATATTATTTTAAAAGAATTATACAACAAAAAAATGACAATATTAAGAAAAAATTGTAAAATTTTCCATTTATTTTCGTTTGCATAAAAAAACCGTTCTCCGTCCTTGGAAAACGGTTTTTCGTTTGCTTACATAGAAATCATTTGCAACGTTTCGTACAATTCGTAATTAAACGTCTTTTTCATAGATACCGCTTCGATAATATCCATTTCAATAATTTTATTATTGCGAATACCTACCGCGCGGTTTCCTATGCCTTCGTTAAGAAGTCTTACCGCTTTATTGCCAAACTGCGCCGCCAACATTCTATCCGCCATCGTAGGCGAACCTCCGCGTTGTACGTGACCGATACAAGTAGGACGAACGTCGTACGTAGTACTTGCCTGTAATTGTTTCGCAAACTGATCCGCGCTCATTGCGCCTTCTGCAACGACGATGATATTCGAGTGCTTTCCGTTTGCACGCGAAGCGTTAATTTTCTCTATAATTTCTCCCATATCAAAAGCAATTTCGGGAACGACGATAATCTCCGCGCCGGACGCGATACCGCTATAAAGCGCAATATCCCCACAATGCCTACCCATAACTTCCACGACGGAAATACGCTCGTGCGAGGTCATCGTATCGCGCAACTTATTAATAATATCTAAACAGGTATTTACCGCCGTATCAAAACCGAGCGCGTAATCGGTATATTCAATGTCGTTGTCAATCGTGGCGGGAATCCCAATCGTAGGCACGCCAAATTCCTCGGTAAGCGCTCTTGCACCGCGGAACGACCCGTCGCCACCGATAACGACCAATCCTTCAATTCCATATTTTTCAAGCGTTTTTACCGCTTGTTGCTTGCCTTCTTTCGTAAGCATTTCAAGACATCTTGCCGAACGAAGTTTCGTCCCGCCAAGTTGTACGATATTGGATACGCTACGCATTTCCATTGGAATTACGCAGTCTTCAATCAATCCAGCGTATCCGCGTTCAACGCCGAACACTTCCATACCAAAATAAATTCCCGAACGAACCACAGCGCGAATTGCGGCGTTCATACCAGGTGCATCTCCACCGCTTGTCAATAAGCCTATACGTTTCATAAACTTTTACCTCTCGTTTGTTTGTATCTCACGAATTTCCTTATATCATTATGCGCCGTCGGTTTCCCCCGATTTTTTGCATACACATATATTATACCGATTTTTTAATAAAAAACAACCTTTTTTATAGCTTTTTTAGTATTTTCCCAAAAAGATTATAGAAGTTTTATGCAACTTTCGTTTAAAAATCCGCTAATCTCTGCCATTAACGCTTTACTCGGCGTTACTTTTTGAGAACAAAGCATCTTTTTCCCGTTTTTGACAAATACCACCGCCGTACTGCCTTCGTAGAAAGTAAGCGTTTCCATCAACTCGTCGACGTCCGCATCGTCCAACGACGAAACGTTCAACCAAAGTTTCTTTTCCTCGTTTGATTTTTCCCGTTGAGGCGCAACGCTGGCGGTTTGCTCGGGAGAACTCAACGAAGGTTGTCCGTCCGATACGTTAAATTCCGTCATTCGGTCTACGATAATAGCGGGAAGTTTTTCCGCGTCAATATTTAATTTTCCCGAAAGATAAACGACTTTGTCGTTTTCTAAGAACGGACGAATTTTATCGTATACTTTAGGAAAACATACGCACTCAATCGACCCGTACAAATCTTCCACCGTGACGAACGCCATAAATTGTCCCGATTTCGTTTTTAATTTCTTATACGCGGAAATCATACCGCCCATCGTCACCGGAGTACCGTCGGCAAGGTCCGTATACGTTTTTACGCCCGTTTCCTCATCTTCGGTATACGAATTAAGAACGGAGCAATTAAACGACGCGTCTTTAAAATAAGGCAAAAATTTCTCAAACGGATGTCCGCTAACGTATACGCCCAACACCGATTTTTCCTTGGATAATTTTTCCATCGTTTCATATTCGGGAATATTCGGAAAATCAATCTTCAATGCCGTTTCCTGCAAAATACTTCCGAATAAAGAAATTTGCGCGCCCGATTTTTGTTTATCTATCGCATTCATTCTTGAAAGCGCGTCTTCGTAGACGCTTGCCACTTGCGCACGCGCATACCCAAACGAATCGAACGCCCCCGCGTAAATTAAGCTTTCTAAAATACGCTTATTCACAAATTTAATGCAACGCATAATAAAATCGGAGAAATCTTTAAACAATCCATTTTCGTCCCGTTCTTTTATAACGGAAGAAATCGCCTCTTGTCCAACGCCACGGAGCGCGCCAAGTCCAATGCGGAGTCCGTTTCCTTCCACCCAGAAAATCTCTTTCGATTTATTGATATCGGGGGGCAAAACGTCGATGTTTTTTTCCTTCATATACATAATATACTTGGAAACTTCGTCGATTTTATCAATACGGTCGTTGAGGATGCCCGCAAGGAATTCCTTAGGATAGAACGCTTTCAAATACGCCGTACGATACGCCACCACCGCGTACGCCGCCGCGTGCGATTTATTGAACGCGTAGGAAGCAAAGCTTTCCATATCCGCGAAAATCTTCGCCGCAACCTCGGCGGGAATCCCCAGCGAAGCGCAACCCGTGATATTATCCTCGGGCGAACCGTAAATAAATTTATCTTTTTGTTCCATCAACTCTTTCTTCTTCTTTTTCGCCATAGCGCGACGAACGAGGTCCGCTTGTCCGAGCGAATAGCCTGCAAGTTGTTGGAAAATTTGCATTACTTGTTCTTGATAAATAATAACGCCGTAAGAATTTTTTAAAATAGGCTCTAAATACGGTGTATCGTAAACGATGCGTTCGGGATAATGCTTATTTTCAATATACTTAGGAATAAAGTCCATAGGACCGGGACGATACAACGAAATACCTGCAATCAAATCTTCCAAACAGGTCGGTTGCAAGTCCTTCATAAATTTCTTCATTCCGCCTTGTTCAAGTTGGAACACAGCGTCGGTATCCCCCGACGAAATAAGCTGATACGCTTCGGGTACGTCTACCCCGATTTTATTAAAATCTATCTCTATTCCACGCCCTATTTTAATGTATTCGAGGGTGTTTTGAATATCCGTAAGCGTTGTGAGCGCAAGGAAGTCCATTTTTAACATTCCCACGGCTTCCACTTCTTTCATATCAAACTGCGTAACGATATCTTCCCCGTTCCGCGCTAAAGGCACGTTATCCGAAAGCACTTTATTGCAAATAACGACGCCAGCGGCGTGTTCGGAAGTGTTTTTGGGCATCCCTTCCAATTTAAGCCCCATATCGATAACGCGGTGCAATTCCTCGTTCGTTTCGTATACTTCAATAAATTCAGGATTGCGTTTTTGTTTTTGTTCGGCAAGTTTCTTTTGTAATTCTACGCGTTTTTCTTCGTTCTCCTCGCTCGCGATTTGTTTTTCGAGTTTAGGAATTTTCAACCCAAGCAACTCGCCAATCGTCGATTTACCGTCCATGAGCTTTGCTACTTTGTCCGTTTCAGAATAAGGAACGCCCATAACGCGTCCTACGTCTTTAATAACGGCGCGCGAAGCCAGCGTACCGAAGGTAACTATTTGCGCAACGTTTTCAGGATGATATTTTTTACGAACGTATTCTATCGTTTCGTATCGGCGTTTCGTGCAGAAATCCACGTCGAAGTCGGGCATAGAAACACGGTCGGGGTTTAAAAACCGTTCAAAGAGTAAATCGTAACGAAGCGGGTCTACGTCGGTAATACCAATCGAATACGCTACGATACTGCCTACGCCCGAACCGCGCCCCGGGCCTACGGGTATCCCGTTCAATCTGGACCAGTTGATATAATCCCAAACGATAAGGAAATAATCCGCAAAACCCATTTTTATAATAATACCAAGCTCGTAATTTACCCTATCTTTGATTTCTTGCGTTATATTATCATATCTACCCTTTAACCCGTCCCACGTCAATTTGGTGAGATAATCGGGCGAAGACGAGCCGTCGTCGGGTTTATACAAAGGAATCAGCGAGGTATCACGAATAGGGTCGCCCTTAGGCGTAATATCAAATACGGGTTCTTCGATTTTATTTGCAATGACGCGCGTATTGGAAATAGCCTCGGGAACGTAATGAAAAAGCTCTGCCATTTCATCGCCCGATTTCATATAAAATTCGTGTTGTTCAAAACGCATTTTCGGATTTTCAAGAGTAGATTTCGTTTGAATACACAACAAAATTTCGTGCGCTTCCCAATCTTCTTTTTCGATGTAATGCACGTCGTTGGTCGCAACGAGTTGAATATCAAGCTCTCGTGCTATCTTAATTAAATCGGGGAGAATTTGTTTTTGTTCTTCAATACCGTGATCCTGAATTTCAATATAAAAATCTTCCCCGTAAATTTCTTTCATTTCCGACGCCCAGCGTTTCGCCTCGTCGTATTCGCCTTTTAATAAAAGTTGCGGAAGTCTGCCTGCCAAACACGCGGAAAGACAAATAACGCCTTCGTGATATTGCTTTATTAAATCGTAGCTAATTCTCGGTTTTCCGCCGTAATACCCGTCGATATACGAAAGCGAATCCAACTTGACGATATTTTTATATCCCGTCTTGTTTTTTGCAAGCAAAACGATATGCTCGTTTTTTATCCCGAACTGTTTGGTAAGGTGGTCGTCTACGGCG
Source organism: Clostridiales bacterium (assembly GCA_015069285.1). Taxonomy (GTDB): domain Bacteria; phylum Bacillota; class Clostridia; order Christensenellales; family Borkfalkiaceae; genus Scatosoma. The sequence continues at coordinate 49,117 of SVIX01000002.1, forward strand.
TATAATTCACAACCTATAATGTACTGTATGCCTTTTTTTACACATTCTTCAGCAAAATATAACGACGCGTACATATTTCCGTGGTCAGTAATTGCGCAAGCGTTAATGTTGTTTTTAACCAAATGCTCAATTAAATCGTCCACCTTTGCGGCGCCGTCCAAAAGACTATATTCCGTATGTAAATGTAAATGCACAAAATCCGTCATAATTTTCTTCCTTTTCTTTTTACAGTTCTTCCGCCAATTTCAATAACTTACGAATACGATGATTTAAACAACTTTTACTTATCCCTAAGTATTCCGCAAGCTCTCTTAACGACATCGTAGGGAATTGCAGTCTTGCCCTTGCCAATATTTTTAATTCCTCGCTCATCTGATTAAAATCCGCTTTTTCGTGCAATTTGCGGATAGCTACAACCTGTTTAACAGACGCAATCACCGTTTTATCCGCGTTTCCCGCCATACAATTTTTCGCGCGGTTATCGTTGTTCGCCTCGTCGCGCTCTTCCACACGCGCGTTAAATTTTTTTAACGCGTTATCCGTACCTACGATGGATAAAAAATCGGAAATCGCCTCTTTGCTTTTGATATACACCACTTGCGTTTCTTTACGGCGGATAAGCCGAGCAATCACTTCGTATTCATTCAATAGTTTACAAAAATCACGCGCCGTTTGTTTTTCGTCGAATACGATTTCCAAATGATAACCCGTTCCGTTTTTAGGCAAAATACAACTTCCGCTCCCCAAAAAAGCGCCTTGAATATAGGCAATTTGACAAGCCTCCGTTTTTATTAAACTAGGTAAAATCCCTTCGCGAATTTCCTGTGTGCCTTTTTTAAGCAACCCAAGGGTTTTTAAAACGGAATACGAAATATCGGGCGGACAAAGCAAAACGAGCTTGTCCCTACCGCTCATTCTATCCATCGACGCGCGCGTAAGCGTAAGTTCGGCTTTAAAAAGTTCGGAAAATACGTTCGTAAAATATTCTGCAACCGTTTCCGTTTCACTCACGAGAAAAAAGGTTGGCTTACCGTCGGCTACGCCAAGCGTTCCGCTCGTACGCACGAACGCGGAAAACCCCGCCGTATTCACGCCCTTCTCTTTATTGGCAGAAATTCGATTTACTATTTCTTTTTTTATTTCCGTTGAAAAACTCATTATATCCTCTAAAACGTTTACATACGTTTTTTATACTCAGAAAAACGAAAAGTCGGCAGTCTTCCCTCAACGTTATCAACGCGTTCCATAGGAAAGTTTAAGCGCATAAGTTGCGCCTCGATTAGCGCCTTATCTCCTACGCGATTCGCGGAATGAGCGTCTGAATTGATAATAAACCGCGCAGAGGTTTTTGCAATAATTTCCGTAAGCTCCTCATCCGTTAAATGTTGTTTTTTGCTGTTTAATTCTATATACGTACCGTAATCGGAAGCGCATTTTGCAACTTCTAACGCATCGGCAGGGCAAAGATATCCAAGATGCGTCACGGCGTCCAACGGATTTTTTTTGATAGCGTTAATATAAGCTTTCGTGTTCAACGCTATCAGTTTCTCCGAAGGTTTTTTAGTAAATTTATCCGCAAAAAAGTTACCGCAACCGTATTTTGTGAAATCGGTAAAAGTATCATACCAAACAAACACGTGTTTTCCACAAAAAAATATATCGAAGTTTTCAAAATCTTTTTCCGTCAAATCGGTTACGCCGTCTACCCCGCGAACGTTCGTTTCTATTCCGACAAGGACCTTCACGCCGTATTTTTCTTCGGCTGATTTACAATCGTTTATATAGGAGGCAAGTTTCTTTCTTCTAAGTCCAAACGCTACGTGTGAAAAACCGTGGTCGGTGATACCAATTTGTTGTAGCCCAAGCTTTTTCGCTTGACAAACGTTTTCCTCAACGGTATTTTTACCGTGAGAATAAGGCGTATGCGTATGATAATCAGCCGTTAAAACCACTTTAATTTCCTCTTTATTCCAAATATCGTATTTCTTCTTCCAACCGTATTTTATATTGCGCGTATACGGTGTTTTTTATTAAATGGATAAGCGTTCGAATTTCCGTTGAGGTTGCGTTTCCTTTATTGATTATAAAATTTGCGTGAATATCCGATATGCACGCGTCCCCGAACGCATAACCTTTTAATCCGCTATTTTCAATCAATTTCCCCGCCGATACGCCTCGTACGTTTTTAAAGACGCACCCCATACTTTTACCCTTGGGCAAATGCGCACGTCTACTTTTATAGCGTTCAAGTTCCTCTTCAATCGTCTGCATCGTGCTTTTTTCAAGTCGTAATTTTGCCCCTAAAATCACAGCGTCTTCCTGCATAAATACGCTTTGTTTATACGCGTATCCACATTCGTCGTGCGAAAGGGTATACACCTTTCCCTCTCGCCATATTTTAACTTCTTCGACAAGTTCGCCGATATATCCGCCCTGCACGCCTGCGTTCATATATAACGCGCCACCCAAAGTACACGGAATCCCTTGCAAAAATTCCGCTCCGCTCAAAAGGTGCGTTTTACAATACGCAAGCAATTTCGCGCCTTTAACGCCCGCCTCGAAAAAGTTACCCTCTATTCCCGTTAATTTTTTCGTACAAACGAAGACGCGTTTAGAAACCCCGTCCGGCGGTAAAACGTTACTCATACACCCAACGACGTAAAAAGGAATGGCTTTTTCGGATAATGCGGATAACAACTCCACCGTATCGGAAAGAGTGGTAGGATAAAACGCCGTAACGGCTACGCCTCCGCAACCTATGGTCGAATTTTCGGAAAAAGAAAACGGTTGTTGTAAACCGAAACGCTCCCAACCTGCGTTTTTTTTAATTTCGTACAATACTTCTTACGCTCCTATTATAACATATTTTTTCGATTTTTGAAAGTGTTTAATCAATTAAAAAAATTTTTTTTTACAGATTGACTCTCTTATTTATAAATATGTTTTTTTTCCTATACCTATACCTCTTCACAAAATAAAAAGCGAACGAATAACGGCGTAGCGATAAATCCCTATCGCTACGCCGTAACTATATTATTTAAATGAAAAATCTCCAACTCTTTTTTACGCTTGATATACGACTTTACCGCCCACCACGGTTAAAATCACGTCGTAGTTTTCATTCAAAACGGTAAAATCCGCTCGTTTTCCAACCGCGATACTACCCGTTTCCTTATCTATCCCCAAAGTTTTAGCAGGATTAAGCGTAGCGCAATCTACCGCTTGCGTAAAAGGAACGCCTACTTTTTCCACCATGTTTTGTATTGCTCTATTCATACGCAATACGCTACCGGCCAGCGTACCGTCTTCCAAACGCGCCTCGCCGTTTTTTACGTATACCGTTTGACCGCCAAGTTCGCTCACGCCGTCAGGGATTCCTTTCGCGCGCATAGCGTCGGTAATAAGCGTAAGTTTATCAAGCGGTTTATTTTTTACAAGCAATCGCATAGCAGGAACGGAAACGTGAATCGTATCGGCAATCAACTCACAATGAAGTTCCTCCAAAAGCATCGCGCTACCAACCGCGCCGATTTCTCTGTGATGTAAAGCCGTTTGCGCATTATAAGTATGCGTAACCCCTTTTGCGCCAGCCTCTACGGCTTTTTCTATTTCGGAAAACTTTGCGCCCGTATGTCCGATAGAAGCGACGACTCCGTTCGCCGACAGATAGCGAATAAAATCCATCGCTCCGTCCACCTCCGGCGCAAGCGTAACGATTTTTATGGCGTTACCGCTCGCCCTATTGTATTCTTCGAAAGTTGCAATATCCGGAAGTTTCACGTATTCCAACGGTTGCGCTCCTTTATACGAAGACGCGATAAACGGACCTTCCAAATGTACGCCTACTACACGCGCGCCGTCTTCGTTGTTTTGCTCTCGGTAGCTTTTCACCGCTTGCATTGCGGTCGTGATTTTTTCCTTGCTTTGCGTCATCGTCGTAACGAGAAAGGAGGTCGTACCTTCCTTTACGAGCGTTTTGGCAATCGTTGCAATATCTTCCGTCGTACCGTCCATACCGTCGCTACCGCCTGCGCCGTGAATATGTTGGTCGATAAACCCAGGTAAAAGGATAGCGCCTTTGGGTAAAGTAATTTCTTCGGCTTTACTTTTTTTACCTATTTTTACGATTTTTTCATCAAACTCTACCGTACGAACGCGTAAGCCTTTCCCCGCCTCGTACACGGTTACGTTCTTAAAACATTTCATTTCGCCGTTCTCCTTTGCATTTTACTTTGCGTTTGCAGGTAAACTTGCGGCAGCAATACTCTGTCCGACGCGACGATTTTTTTCATCGGGAAGCCCAATATCAAGCGAGGCAAATTCAGAATATTCTTCCGCCAAAACGCTTTTACAAGTAGAAAGAATAATATCTCCGCCTTTACCGCCCATAACTCTGCCTAACAACAAGACGTGTTTAATATCGTAAAACTTCGCATAAAAAGGAAGCGTATGCGCCAAATAAACCCCGATATCTTCGTAAATTTGTTTTGCAAGTTCGTCGTCCTTCTCGATAAGCGCTTGTACGACTTTAAGTTTTTGCGCAGGCGTCAACCCTTCCTCGAAGGTAAACCCGCCGTATTCTGCAAGTTTTATAACGGCGTCTTGCGAAAAATATTTACAACCGACGCCAAAGTCACCACTCCACTCGTCCTGCATAGCGTTCTCGTTGAAATCCACGGGAGCGAACGCAAGTTCGGAAAGCCAACCGTTAATACCACCTTGCGTGTTAATATAACCAACAGCCTCGCTCGTACCCATAGCAATACCTAATACTCCGTTATCTTCCAAGTCAATCGCCCCCGCGAGCGCCGTTACGTCACCGTCGTTAGCTACTTGCAAAGGAATTTCTTTGCCGAGTTCTTCGCTCATTTGTTTGGCAACGTTTATATACATATTTTTTACGTAATCGCCGTGTATACTTTTATCCACCTTTAAGAACAGCGACGCAACCATAATTTTATTATCCACGTAAACACCCGCAGAGGATACGCCAATCGCGTCAACCGTCGGCATCTTAGAAGTCGCCGTACGCATAGCCGTTAAAATTTCGTTGTAATGATAGGTGGGGTCTGCCGTAATCTTCGGATTCCAAACGACTTCTTCGCTATACACGACTTCTCCGTCAATCACCGCGCTAACCTTTCTATCCGAACCGCCGGCGTCAAAACCGATACGACATCCTTTCAGGTATCCGCCCACGCGCATAGAATTATTTTTTTGTTTTGGAATTTGATTATTTGCAAGCCAAATTACCTCAAACGGGCTTTCGTATACCCCGCTCATAAAATCCACGTCGAACGCGCGAACGCCGTCCAACGAATAAACCTTTTTAAGATGTTCGTAAACGGATTTACTCCCCGCAACGAAAATTTTGAAACCGCCGACAACCCATAAAATCGTTTTCGCCAAACGTTCGGCGATACGGAAATTAAACTCGTCGTTTATTCCGTCGGCAAGTGCGTCATACGTATATACGTAATTATATCCACCGCTACGCTCCACGACAAGCGTTACTTTAACGCTTTTTCCGCTTTGTCGTACCGTCGTTTCAAAATCACGCAACGCTTTTATCATCGGATAAAAATTTTTATCCAATACGGGCAATCTCATAAATACCACCTCTCTTTTTTTTGTTAATTATATCATTCTTTTTAACATTTTCAATCGAAATTCTTTCGTTTTTGTTTGGGATTCTTTCACTCTTTATTTTTGCTTAATTTTTCGCAAACAAAAAAAGAACTTGCTCAAGGCAAGTCCCTTTTTTGTTTTTATCTTTTTATTTTTTAGCTTTTTCTAACAAATCACTTACGCCAGCTTGTATATTCTCCAGCTGTTGCAAAGCTTTACTGCTTTCCGTTGCTTTCAAAGAATAATAAATTTTTAATTTCGGTTCTGTACCGGACGGGCGAATGCAAACGAACGAACCGCCTTCAAGTTCGTAATATACGCAATTGCACTTTGGTATATCCAAATCTTCCGTTTTTCCCGTTTGCATATCTATACGCTTCGCAATGCTATAATCTCGGATAGCCAAAACTTTTACGCCCGCGATTTCCTTCGTTGACATCTTTTTCAATCCGTCAACAACCGCGCTCATTTCTTTCATAGCGTTTAAACCGGAGTAACCCACGGAAACGTTTTTATCCAACACGTAGCCGTACTTTCCGTAAATTTCTTGCAATCTTTGATAAACGGTTTTACCAAGATAAGCATAATAGCAAACCATTTCCGCGAAAAGCATAGAAGCTACGACGGCGTCTTTATCTCGCGCGTGCGTACCGCGTAAGTACCCGCAAGATTCTTCAAACCCAAAAATATAGGTGTGTTTGTTATCTTGCTCCCATTGTTTTATCTTTTCACCGATAAACTTAAACCCAACGGGCGTTTCGTATAACGCTACTTTGTATTCGTCACAAAGCACTTTTGCCATTCCCGTCGTTACGAAGGATTTTACCACCGCCGCATTTTTCGGCATCTTATTCGTTTCGGATAATCGGCTAAGAATATAATCCAACAACAAAATACCGACTTGGTTACCCGAAAGCGCGATAAATTCGCCTTCGTCGTTTTTGAGCGCAACGCCAAGTCTGTCGCAGTCGGGGTCTGTACCAAACACCACGTCCGCCTCGATTTTATTCGCAAGCTCGATACCCATAGAAAGCGTTTCTTTGTATTCCGGATTGGGAACTTGCACCGTAGAGTACTCTGTATCTTGCGTCGTTTGCTCTTCTACCACGGTAACGTTCAACCCTAATTTTTTAAGTATTGCCATTACGGGTTTATAACCACTACCGTGCACGGGGGTATATACGAGTTTAAGTTTTGCGCCCTGTTTTTCAACGGCAGTTTTAGAAAGGGTCAGTTGCGCTAATTCTTCAATATAATCCTCGTCAAATTTCTTGGGAACGGCTACGATTAACGGGCTATTCTCTTCTCTGCCAACGGAAAAATAATCGTCAATCTTTTCTATATACGAAACGATTTTCGCGGTATCTTCAGGCGACATTTGCGCGCCGTCTTCCCCATACACCTTATAACCGTTATATTCCTTTGGATTATGGCTAGCCGTAATCATAATCCCAGCCACCGTTTTTAAGTAACGAACCGCATAAGAAAGCATCGGAACGGGATGCACGTCGTCGAACAGATATACTTTTATTCCGTTTTTCGCCAAAACCTCAGCGGAAACTTTTGCAAACTCAGACGACTTTCTACGCGTATCGTAAGAAATAACGACGCCTTTCTTCGTTGCGTCTTCGCCCAAACTTTTTATCCATTCCGCCAAGCCCTGCGTTGCGCGCATAACCGTATAAATGTTAATTACGTTTAAGCCGTAACCGATAATACCTCGCATACCTGCCGTACCAAACGCCAATTCACCGCCAAAACGGTATTCAATTTCCTTGTCGTTGTCGGCAATACTTAAAAGTTCTCCTCTTGCCTCTTGGCATAAACGCTTGTCATTTAACCATTCTTGATAAATATTTCGATAATCCATATAATCCTCCGCACCTCTAATTATAATATCGTTTCTTTTTTGCCGTTATTCGCTTAACCTTGCATTTTCTTGCTCATTGGCTAAAAGAGGTTCATCTACGTAATCAAAATAATGTTCTTTATCGCCTTTATCGGGATTGCTGGCGATTTTGTCGTAAGTAATAAAATATTTTTTTCCTTTCACGGTATAGTAATACACGTATTGTAAACAAATAAGCAACATAAACGACGCGGGAATAGTAATCAACAACGCGCTGAAAAACGTGCAGAGTCCCGCAATTGCGTTGACGATAATTATCAAATATACGCTTATTATGTAAGTAGAATAAATTTTCCAACGCTGTCTTTTTTCCGCAAAATCTTTAGACGAGAGCGCCTTTTTTAAGCCGACTTTATCTGTCGTCATAGACGGCATCCATAACCCCGTTACCGTCAACTTCAACGCCTGCAAAATCACGATAAGACTTACGGACATAAATAAGGCGACTAAAATAGGTATATAGCTTAAAATTAAAAACACCACTCCGAAGGTTATCACGTCAAATATAAACACAACCGGCACGTAAACGAGCGCGTATATACTAGCTTTTCCAAGATTTTTCACGAAAGCAGTAAAAAACGGCGTATCCGAATAGGTTGTCATTTTATCGTTTAACGTATCGCCAATGGTAAAATAACAAAGCGTTTCTACAAATCGCTTAATCAAATATATGAATACGCAACCTATTGCCAACAATATGATTTTAGTCGTTCTCGTGGCAATCAATTCGCCCAATTTTTTTATCGCTTCCAACACCGTATTCTTCGCTTCCTCTAAACCGCTTGCGTCGGCAGAAAACAACGAAGAACAAAAGTTACTCGCACCAAAGCGTAAATCTTGCATTACCTTACTTTGGAAAATCTCTATAAGCTCGGGCAAAATCAAAGCGCAACAAAGTGCGCTTGTTATTAAAGTTATCAAAAATTTATATAATGCAATTTTGTATACGCCTTTAAAATTTTCCACGAGCAAACGAATCGCATTACGAAATAGCATTGTTTTTTTTCCTCCAATATTTTTAACGATAATATTTCACCAAATCGGCGCGTTGAATATTATCTCGGTCAAAATAAGCAATTTCCATACGAACACAATATACCATAATCAATATCGCGTATAACGCGGTGGAAACCAAAATAAACACAATTTCGCTCGGCATAAAAACCGCTATCGTACAAACCAAAAACTCCGCCAACAGCAATAGAACGATTTGCCCTATTAATATACGCCATTTCACCTTAGAAACGAGGTGATAAGAATATTGTAACGCTTCTAACGATTTAAATCCCGTAATCTGCATACACGGCAACCATAAATAAATCGCGCCAACGACGTAAATCAATAATAAATGCATTCCCAAAAAGCCGAATATCAAAAAGGTATAGGCAATGGGCATAATCGTAATTCTTGAAAAGAAAAACAATAACGCCGAAAGAATAAGCGACCACAATTCGTAAATCAAGACAATCAACAACGTATACCCCGTCGTAGAAAGAATATTATCGTTGAGTTTAGAAAACAAACCGTTATAAGTACGCTTTCCAATACGCATATGTTTCTCTAATAAAGCAAGCATCATTGCAACGCAAAAAACCAATACTACAATTCCGATTGCGCCAAACACAATCGCTTGCCAAGACGCAAAATTCAAAACGGATACGGCGCGGAACAAATGCGCAAAGTGAAATCCTCTCAAATCCCCGCTTGCAAATATTTCAAGAGCGCAATAAATCGCCTCCTTATCCACGGAAAACGCAAAAAAGAAAGCAGGTATAATAGCAAACGGCAGTATATACCAAAAATTTTTAGCTATATATTTTGTCGATTGAACGGTATATTTCATAATATTCCTCTTATTGTATTATACCACAAAAATAAGTAAGTGTAAAGCGTTTTATAAAAAAAAGTCCCTTTCTAAATACAAAAGTATTTAGCAAGGAACTCTTTTTACTTTTTTATTACTTCAATTTAACGAGGGTATCCATCACGTAATTTCCAAACTCTTCACAAGTCGCACCCGTGTCACGACCCGTTATCACGAATTTCTTTTCTTCAAACGAACAAATATCGAGCGCGCGTTCCAATTTATCCGCTCTATCCTGCAAACCGATATGCGAAAGCAACATCACGCACGCGCGGAGCATCGAACAAGGGTCTGCGTATTTGCCTCTGCCTTCCGTAATCATACGAGGCGCAGAGCCGTGTATTGCTTCAAACATCGCGTATTTTTTACCGATATTCGCGCAACCTGCCGTACCTACGCCACCTTGGAACTCGGCGGCTTCGTCTGAAATGATATCGCCGTACAAATTAGGCAAAAGCAAAACCTGAAAATCACGGCGACGCTTTTTATCTACGAGTTTAGCCGTCATAATATCGGCGTACCATTCGTCCGTAAGAATATCGGGATATAAATCAGCGACTTTATGGCAATCCTCTAAAAAGTTTCCGTCCGTCGTTTTAATAATATTTGCTTTGGTTACAAGCGAAACGCGTTTTAATCCGTTTTTATGCGCATAATCGTAAGCAAGCCGTGCAATTCGGTCCGACCCTTGTTTGGTTGTTATCGTAAAATCCACAGCCAAGTCTTCGGTTACGTTAAATCCCGACGAACCTACGGCGTAGCCACCCTCCGTGTTTTCACGGAATATCGTCCAATTAATTCCTTCCTCGGGCACTTTTACGGGACGAATATTCGCAAACAAATCCAACGCCTTACGCATTGCCACGTTCGCCGACTCGATATTGGGCATACCGCTACCCTTTTGCGGAGTCGTGGTAGGTCCTTTTAAAATAATATGACATTCTTTTAATTGCGCCATAACGTCATCGGGAATTGCTTTGCCTTTCGCAATACGGTTCTCTATCGTCAAACCGTCAATATCCTTAAAGGTTACCTTTCCCGCTTTCACTAAATCCGCAAGAATAAACTCCAACACGCGTCTTGCTTGTGCGGAAATGATAGGTCCGATACCGTCCCCACCGCAAACCCCGATTTTTATACAATCAAGCGATTTATAATCCACAAAATCACCTTGCGCTTTCATATCTTCAACACGCGCAAGCTGTTGTTCTAAAATTTTCTTAAATTTTTCGCACGCCCTATCTAATTGTGCTTTATATTCTTCCTTTTCCATTTTTTTATCTCTCCTGTTTCGTATAATTTAATCTACCGCCTGCAAGCAAAATAGCGCGTTGTCTTTCGCTTAATTGCAAACAAAGTTCCGCTGTTGCGCCCGTCGTCTTGTTCACGAGCGTTGCGTGCGATTGCTCGGCTACCGCATTTTTGAAATTTTCAATGCCTATGCAGTCGCCTTCCGCAAACTTTTCGTAATCCTCGGGATTTTTTAACGTCATTGGTACGATACCGAAATTAATCAAGTTCGCAACGTGTATACGCGCAAAACTTTTTGCTACGACCGCTTTAATTCCCAAATACAAAGGTACGAGCGCCGCATGCTCCCGAGAAGAACCTTGTCCGTAATTCATTCCGCCTAAAATCACACCGCCTCCCTTTGCTTTTGCCCGTTCGGGAAAATCTTTATCGCAAACGGTAAAGCAAAATTCCGAGAGTTTCGGCACGTTCGAACGGTACGGCAAGACCTTCGTTCCCGCAGGCATAATGTGGTCGGTGGTAATATCGTCGCCCACTTTTAATATCAACTCACAAGACAAATTTTCCTCGGGCGCTTTTCCTACGGGGATGGGTTTGATATTCGGTCCGCGTTCTACGACGACTTCGTCCGATTTACTTTCTTCAACGGGTAATTCAATTAAATTATCGTTAATCTTGAAGACCGTCGGCATTTCTATTTTAGGCGCAACGCCAAGCGTCGTAGGGTCGGTAAATACGCCCGTAATTGCGCTCACCGCTGCCGTTTCCGGAGAAACGAGATACACTTGCGCGTCCGCCGTTCCGCTACGCGCAAGGAAATTACGGTTAAACGTTCGCAAACTCACCCCTGCCGATTGCGGTGAGAACCCCATACCGATACAAGGACCGCAAGCGCACTCCAAAATTCTTGCGCCTGCGTTAATTAAGTCGGCAAGCGCACCACATTCGGCGAGCATTGTATATACCTGTTTTGACCCGGGCGAAATAGACAAGCTGACGTCTTTATGCACCGTTTTTCCTTTGAGTATTTGCGCAACGGTCAACATATCTTGCATAGATGAATTCGTACAAGAACCGATACAAATTTGATTGATTTTCATTCCTGAAAGCTCAGAAACTTTTTTCACGTTATCAGGGCTATGCGGACAAGCAGTCAAAGGTTTTAACGCACTCAAATCAACGGTATATTCCGCGTCAAAACTTGCGTCCTCATCGGAAGAAAGTTCCACGAAATCTTCTTCTCTGCCTTCTGCTTTTAAAAAGGCTTTCGTGACCTCGTCGGAAGGGAAGATAGAACTAGTCGCGCCGAGTTCTGCGCCCATATTCGTTATCGTTGCGCGTTGCGGTACGGACAAGGTTTTTACCCCTTCACCGCCGTACTCAACGATTGCGCCGACGCCACCTTTAACACCTAAAATACGCAACACTTCCAAAATAACGTCTTTTGCTCCTACGTAATCGGAAAGCTTTCCCAATAAATTTACGCGTATCATTTTGGGCATCGTTATGTAGTAAGTACCACCGCCCATTGCTACGGCAACGTCCAATCCGCCTGCGCCCATACCGAGCATACCGATTCCCCCTGCCGTAGGCGTATGAGAATCTGAACCGATTAGCGTTTTTCCGGGTTTAGAAAACCTTTCTAAATGTACTTGATGGCAAATACCGTTTCCGGGACGGGAAAATCGTACGCCGTGTTTTTTCGTTACCGTTTGAATATAACGGTGGTCGTCTGCGTTTTCAAAGCCTGCCTGTAAAGTGTTGTGGTCGATATACGCAACGGAAAGTTCCGTTTTAACGCGTTTAATCCCCATTGCCTCAAACTGCAAATACGCCATCGTGCCCGTTGCGTCCTGCGTAAGCGTTTGGTCTATTTTTAACCCTATTTCCTTACCAACTACCATTTCTCCGCTGATAAGATGGTTCTTAATAATTTTTTGCGCTATCGTATAGCCCATATCCGTTTATCCTCTCTTTAATTTATAAATCCGTCCAATTCATTGAGCTACGCCCGTCTTTACAAAGCGAACGCACCAATAATTCCAATTCGTCCTCACCCATAACCGTCGTTCTTCCGTCGGCGTAAAGCGCGTCGATTTGCGTTTTCATTTCTTGTACCATCCAATCCTGCTTTGTTACTTGTTTTTCGGCAGGCAATTTGTAGTGTTTATTAATCCAATACGCAATTCCTGCCAAGCCCGAAGTATTGGAAATGGACACCTCGGCAGGACGCTTTAAAATCTTTTCCGTATCGAAAATATTATAAATTTCCGCGTCTTTCATCATTCCGTCCGCGTGCACGCCTGCACGCGTAAGATTGAACGCGCTTCCTACGAATGGCGTCATCGGAGGTATTTCATATTTTAATTCCGTTTTAAAATACTCGGCAATATCCGTAATCGCGGTCGTATCCATTCCGTCCAGCGTTCCGCGCATAGAAGCGTATTGCATTACCATCGCTTCCGTCGGTACGTTCCCCGTACGCTCGCCAATCCCTAACAACGAACAGTTGACGGCGCTTGCGCCGTATAACCAAGCGCTTACCGCATTCGGTACGCCCATATAAAAATCGTTATGACCGTGCCATTCCAACATTTCAGAAGTTACGTCCGAATAGTGATGCAACCCGTAAACGATACCCGGAACGCTACGAGGCAAAGCCGTACCCGTAAACGGTAAGCCGTAACCCATCGTATCGCACATACGAATTTTAACGGGAATTTTTGCCTCACGGGAAAGTTCAATTAACGCATTTACGAACGGAACGACAAAGCCGTAAAAATCCGCGCGCGTTAAATCCTCCAAATGACAGCGGGGAGAAATACCCGCCTCAAAAGCTTGTTTTACGACGGATAAATAATGTTCGTACGCTTGCTTTCTCGTCATATTCAGTTTTTTAAAAATGTGGTAGTCGGAACAACTCACGAGTATACCCGTTTCTTTAATCCCGATATCGTGCACCAATGCAAAGTCTTCCTTTTTAGCGCGAATCCAAGTCGTGACTTCGGGGAACTTATATCCAAGCTCCATACATTTTTCAAGCGCTTCTCTATCTTTTTTGGTGTATACGAAAAATTCGCTTTGACGGATAATCCCCTTCGGTCCACCAAGTCTTGCCAACATTTTATAAATATCTACGATTTGTTTTGCCGTATACGGCGCGCGTGATTGTTGACCGTCGCGAAAGGTCGTATCCGTTATCCAAATTTCTTTTGGCATATTCATCGGCACACGACGATGGTTAAACGGGGTTTTGGGAACTTCGTCGTACGGATAAATATCTCTGAATAATTGCGCCTGCGGAACGTCTTGCAAGGCGTATTCGTACGGGTCTTGTTCCAATAAATTACTCGAAGGATTTAATTCAATCATTTCTCTTTCTCCTCGTTTTATTTTTTCGATTAAAACAGTAATATAAATTTATTAAATCGATTATACATATTTTTAATGCGTTTGTCAAGGATTTCAAGGCAATATTTATTTTTCTTCTGAAAATTAAAAGAAAAATTTTATGGTCCGCAAGAAAAAACGCCCCTTTAAAAGGCGTCTTTGCTGATTTTACTCCAACGTTTTGCTATAAATTTTAATTTCCAAGAAGTAGGCAATAACGCGGTAAAAACGCGCATTAGTTTATTCCAAAACCCCGGTATTACCTTCCTTTTATTTTTTGCAACGGCTTTTAAGGAATATTTCGCGACCCATTGAGGCGATTTTACGGCAAGCTTACCCCACAATCCTTGCCCTTTAATTTGTTCTTTAATATCTTCACGCGTCGGCATAGCCCCGGGCAAAATTGCGGTCACGGCAATATTTTGTTTTTTTACCTCCTCGCGTAAAGCGACGGAAAAGGAAGTAAGCGCGCTTTTCGTTGCGCTATATATTGCAAAATAGGGCATTGGGTAAATTCCCGATACGCTGGAAATATTAATAATTTCCAAACGCTTAGCGCGATTTTTTATTGCTAAATGGCAAAGAGATACGCTCGCCTCAAAATTTACACGACATTGAAAAGCGATTTTTTCTTGCGAATAATCCTCGAACGCTTTTTGGATATCCGCGCCTGCTACGTTGACGAGCAAAGAAATTTTTTGACCGCTTTCTTCTATTTTTTCTTTTAATTTTATTCGGCTTTCCTCGTCCGTTAAATCCGCGCTATACGCGTACACTTCGATTTTTGGAAATTTTTGAAGGAGCTCCGTTTTTAAAGAGGCAAGTTTTTCTTCCGTTCTTCCCGTTAAGATTAAATTATCCCCACGGCTTGCAACGGCGTAAACGAACGCTTTTCCTAATCCGCCCGTCGCCCCCGTAATAAGCGCGTATGTTTTTTGCGTATCGCTCATATTTTTCACCATAACTCCTTTAAATCAAATCCAAAGGCTTGCACGATTTCAACCTTTTCCGAACGCGCCATATCTCTCGGCTTTATAATTAAACCGCCGTCGCTATCCAAATCCACGCCGAATTTTTTATACGCATACCAAACGAGGTGGGCGCATTGCGTTCCCTTTATTTCGTTAGGATTGTATTTTTTGGAAAAAATCCCCGTCGTCAAACTATACGGTATATTGTACAAATTGTCACAAGCAAATTTTACGACCTCCGCTTTAACCGCTTCGTCGACTTTCGGTCTTAAAATTAAAAAATTGTTAAGATTCGCCATCGTATTTGCATAGGTATAATGGCTATTACTTTTAGGTTCCGAGGCTTCTAAAATTATTTTATCTACCCCGTTAATAACGAGCGTTGCGTGCCCGTAACGCCACCAAGAAACACGCGTGGTGGCGGATACGATAATGTCCCCGTCCTCCAAAACGGCAAGCGGAGCAACGCCGTCAACCTCCTCTAAGTAGGTAAAGGGCGCGAAGTGGGATACTTTTAAAGGAGGATTGCTAAAAAAATACTCTTGAATTCGTAAAATCTGCGGTATATCCTTCCTCTTTATTAAACCGTCGATACCCAACTTCGTCAAACCCGTTTGTTCGTATAAAACGCGGTAATCCTCTTCCGTTCTCTCCTTTTTTTCCAAAAACGGTAAAATATTTACTTTTTCATAATCAGGAGTAAAATAATCCCAATGTTTTTCGGTATATACAACGCCTAATTGCAATACCCCCAAAACCGTCCCCGCGAACAAAAGAACTGCGCATAAAATTATGAGCAGTCTTTGCCACCAAGTTATTTTTCTCGTCGTTTTTTGTACCATATCCGTTTAACTTACTTAGTTATAATCGCGCGCGCCGAACACCGTCGAACCGACGCGAATCATATTGCTACCTTCTTCTACGCAAAGCGTATAATCCCCGCTCATACCCATTGAAAGATATTCTACGTCGTCTGATTGCGTTTTCGCCCAATCAAAAAGCGAACGCATTTTCTTGACTAGTTCGCGTAAAAGCGCTTCGTCTTTACTTTCGGGAAGCATTGCCATAAATCCTTTCACCTTTAAACCGTCCGTATCACGCAGGCGCAAAAAGGTTTCTCTTGCCGTTTGATAGGCGTAACCGCCTTTGCTTTCTTCCTCACCTATATTGATTTGCACTAATACGTTGGAATAAATACCACGCTTTACCGATTGACGAGCGAGTTCGTCTGCCAATTCATCCCTATCCAAAGAATGGTATAATTCTATCTTCCCTATTAAATACTTAATTTTATTCGTTTGCAAGTGACCGATAAAATGCCGAGGACAAGGCAACATAAACTCGTTTTTATCGCGAAATTCCTGCGGTTTATTTTCCGCCACAGCGTCTACGCCCGCCTCTATCGCCCAATTGATAGCCTCTACGCTCTGCGTTTTCGTCGCAACGACAAGCGTTACCTTTTCCCCGTAAGAATTGCCGTTAGCAAGTTGCGTTTTCAGTTGCGCGACGCGCGTAAAAATTTGTTCCCGTTTCATTTTTATCCTCTCTCCGTTTAATAGTATACCGCATACGCGGTTTTTTGTCAATCGCCCGAGCATAATATTATAAAACTTACAGAATTTTTATAATTTTTTTCTTTTTCTTGCGTTATTTACTTGCTTTTTATATCTTTTAGGTCTATAATTAAAATAGATAAAACCGATAAGGATAATCAATTTTTTCTATGAATACCGAAGAACTTAAAACATTTATTTTTTTATCAAAAGTAAAAAATTTCACCCTTGCCGCCGAAAAATTGCACGTCGCGCAATCGACGGTTACAAACCGTATTAGCGAGCTTGAAAAAGAAGTCGGCAAACGCTTATTTTCCCGTGGTGCAAAAACGGTAAAGCTTACCGAGGCAGGTGAAATTTTTTTACGCTATGCAGAACGCATTTTAGAACTCCAAGCCACCTCTATCGACGAAATCAGCGCGCTTTCTGCGCATAGCCGTAAATTCTCCGTCGGCGCAATCAACGCTACGTACGAAACTTACGTAAAACCGCTCGTGGACGAATGTTTAAAAGACAATACGCACACTTCAATTAAAGTAATGTTAGGACATTCGCTTGATTTGATACAGTTATTGCAAGACAATATGTTGGATATGGTGTTTTCCGCTATTCCGTTAAAACGCTTGGGCTACGTCTGCGAAACGTACGACGTGGACAGAGTTGCTCTCGTTTGCAAAAAAGGTATGAATGAATATAAAAACGGCGTAACCAAATCGCAACTTGCAAAACTGCCTTATCTTATGTGCGATTTTACTTTAAGCGATACGGGCGTTTTTATCCGTTCGCTTTTTCCCAAAAATCACGTGTTCCGTTTAGACGTAGACAACTCCTCTAAACTTATCCCCTATCTTGAAAACGGATTAGGATATTCGTTTTTGCCGTATAAGCTTGTGAAAGAGAAAATAGACGATGGCGCTTTGGAAGAAGTTTCCTTAAAAGATTTTACCGCGCCAAAGGTAACTACCTATCTTATTTACAAACAAGGCTACGACGTAAAACGTTTTTTAGAAAACAAATTCGACGAATTGAAAGACTACGAATGATTATAAAAAAACGCGGGGTGTACTGATTTTCGTACGCCCCGCGTTTTACTATGAAAAAGAAGCTTTGACTTTTTACAGCCAAAGCTCTTTTTTTCGTATTGAAATTATTACGCAAGCGGAGAAATCTCGAAGAGCACACTTAAACCGCCTTGGTTGAATCCAATATGGTTCGCCGATTGCAACGCCATCATAAACGCCATACTTGCGTCTGCGTTCATCGTATCGCGTACCGTCGTACCGTCAAAATAGAATACTTGGTTTCCAATATTAAATACGGGAGCAGTTACCGTCGTGGTATTTGCCGTTGCGCTCAATACACCGCGCACGGTTACGCCAAGCTGGGTATTCGTCATTCTATCCAATCTCGGTGCATTTTCATCCGTAGCGTCGCCGTAAAGGAACGAACCTTGCGCCGCAAGCGAACCCAAAGCAGTCGTCGCATTCGTCCCGTCGCGCATTAACAACGCAACGATATTCATCTTACCTTCGCCGATACCCGTCGTATCCGTCGCTTTTCTGCCTTTATATATCGTTTTTCCCGCCATCATAAACAACGAGTCTAATTGAACGAATTGAGGAATAATCGCCGTTGCGCCTACAGATTTAAACCAAAGTTCAGAACCACTCAATGCGCTATACATTACGCTATCAGCAGAAACTTGCATATGCGGAATCGCCAACGATTCGTCAGATTCATCAGGCAAATCGTGTTGCAAAATTACGAGAGGTCCGCCTGCGCGTTTAAATATAGATTTATTAACCGTTACGTTCGTATTACCCCAAGCGAATATTGCGTTTTGGAAGGAATCGTAACATTTCGTACGGTTGTACTCTATAGACGCGCCTTTGTTGGCAAAGAAAGGAATAAAGAAGTTATAGTTTCTCACGTTATCCAATTTTGCTTTGGTGTTATTGATTTTCGTAAGAATAATACCGCCTGCGTACACCAAACATTCTTTATTTTGTACTGCGCCTTCCGTAGATACGTCCACTTTGAGTTGTTTATTTTGCGCGTTGCCTCTAATCGCAAGGTTATCAAAATAGAAGGTTTCGCCTTCTTCCGAACCGGTTACCGCTTTACCGCAAGTAGAGCACTCGCTCAACGGTTCTTCCGAACTTTCTACGTGTCCGTCTTCACAAGTCCACACTTGTTCTTGAGAAGTGATATGGAACAATACCGCGTTAGAAAAGTCGTCGCCGTAATACGTTTCGTAGGTATCTTCGTTATTTACGTATTGATTGCCTTGATTATCTCTATTTGCTTTAAACGCGCAAACGAGAGGAATTTGCGACGCGTCTACTTCAAAGTAGTTGCCATAGAAACTAAACGTCTTACCCGTACCAATCGCGCGTTGATAAATCAATACGTAATCTTCCGTACCGTTTGGCGTGTCGTCGGGATTGGTCGCGTAATTATCAAAATGTTGTTTTAAGAAGGTTCTACCCATGCCCCATTCTTCGGGTGTTTTGGATACGCCGTTTTCGTCTTCGTATTTTACGTTATAATCTTCGGGCAAAGTATAATAGAAGTCTTCGGGGATATCCGTAGCCGTAAGCGCCATCGTATTATGCAAAATTACGCCGTTGGTATCCACGTTTGCAACGCCTGCTTGTCCTTTGAGTTCAACCCAAGACTCCCGTTTACTGTTATCTAAAACGGCAAGTTCTTTCGTGTTGTAAACGTTGTATCCGTCTACGATTTGCACCGCCATTACGATTGCGTCCGTAGCAGAATCCACTTCGTATACCGTTGAATCGGGAAGAATGGAAATGTTAAAAATTTGACCTACGGCAGAGGGCGCAAAGAAAAATTCGTTCTTCTTCGCGTCTTCCGTAACGAGTAACGTTTCCCCGTTGTAATATTCGTAAGTATATTCCGCGCCTTCTTTCACCGATTTGGTAAGCGTTTGATAAACGTTTCCAACAAGCACTTTTACAGTAGAATTTACCGTAACGTTCGTTAATGCGGTAATTTCGCCCGTATCAAAGTCCAACGCGTCGGCAACGGGAACGACTTTAAACGCGTTATCGTCGCCAACCATATAATATTCGTCCATTTCATTTTTAAAGAAAACGCTTTCTTCCGTACTTTCCGTTTGAGTCTTCGCGGCCTCGATTTGCGCGCGGTATGCTACGAGGAACGCAGGCGTATTAAAGGTATCGATGCTATCTAATACGACCTCTTCATCTTTTACGGTAATGGTAAACGATTTACTCTTTTCACCGTATTCCGTAGAATATACGACTTTAATCGTTTTATTGCCTGCCGTTTCGGTGATTTTAGAAAGATTTGCCGTAATGTCTTCGTTACCGAGATAAATTTTTACCTCAGAAAACGCAACGGCTTTGGTTTCGTCATCACTATAGGTAGCTTTCATGATAAGTCCCGACAAGTCTACGGTATCACCAATTTCGTAACTTAAAGCCACGGCGGACGTATCCACGGTAAAATTCGTCAATTCGTAATCGCCCGACAAATTCTTACAACCCGTAGCTACCGTCGCAAAGGAAGTGCCGAGAAGTAATGAAGCAAAAATAATTTTTGTTTTCTTTTTCATTGTGTTATACTCCTACAATTATTATTTTTTAATTTTATATGCAAAGCCTTTTTGCTTTTACATTTATTTTCTTGCAACGATACGAACGGTATCGCGCGCGTTGATATTCCCTTTCGATTCTGCAATCGTAACGTCAACCGTCAGCGTTTTTAAAAATACGATTTCTTCCGTTTCGGGAACGAATACTACGTAATCGTTATTAAAAGTATATTTCAAATTATCATTGGACGCGTCGTCGGGGGTAAGCAGGTAGACAAGTTTTACGCGATTGGGATTGTTCGCAAGACTATCCGCATCTTTGGTATATCCGCCCTCGTCTGCGCTTGGCTCAAAATAAAACCAATACCATTTCTCGCCCGTATTTGGATTCGTCCGTTCTTCCACCGTTTTGCCACGGCTGTGTTCTACACCCGTGATTTCTATCGTTTCCACGTACGCCCCGCCTTGGGGAACGGTTGCCGGAACGCCAAAAAGCTGTACGGCGACGATGGAGGCAAGGTAGATTATGAAAATTGCAATAATAACCGTTTTCTTCATACCTTACTTCTCCTTATAATACACGCGGATTTTCAAGAAATACACGAAAATTCTAAACGCGGAAAAGATTATCGACACAATAAACGCTTTTATCCAAATTTTCGTCACGCCTTCGCCCATCAAAAGGAAAACGCAAAGCGCGAAAATAAACGCTAAGAAAAACGCTAAGAGCGTCGATTTATTTTCGTTGGGATTATTCGACTGCTCGGAAAAAGTCGCGTACTGCTCGTATTGAGGATTCATTAAATCCAACTCACCGCTCCAAAACAGGTGCGCAAGATATACGAAGTACGCCGTACCGCCAAACAACCATAAGTTCACCGACCCTGCTTGATAATATTGCGCATATACTATCGTCGTTATGATGATACCTATAAGCCCTATCGCCATATTGACGGTCAGTTTAGAAAAAAGCAAACGAGAACCGTGCGCAGAAGGCTGAACCTTATTCATTCTCGCCGCAAAGCCTTCTTTGGAATACGCGCTCGATAAACGAATATTTGCCGAAAGCATAAACAGTAATACGATAAGAAAATTGAAAGCAACCGTCATTTGTACGCCCGTCAAATCCTTTTTCATCGCGTTGTATAATCCGTTCAACAAAGCAATAGCCAACGGCATTAAAACGACGAGTTGCGTGATAAGCGTCAGCACCGTATTATCACGAAGAGCTACTATCCATTCTTTTTTTATCGCTGAAAGAAAAACGGGAGATTTGACGTTTTCCTTTTCTTTGATTTTCATTTTTTTCTTGAACTCAAAAGGCTTAGACGCCATTTTATAGAACAAGGGTTTCGCTAAGAACAAACAAAGCGCGACGAGTACCGCTATACTCAAAATAAGCCCTCCCGCAATCGGAAGCGTAGCGAAGGTAAAAAGTTTCGGCGCCGTTGCGTAAACGCCGTTTACCGTCACGACGCTATAAGGATTTCCGATTAACAGCGTCGTAAGCCAAGCGATAGGCGGGAAAAACTTCGCCACGTTGCCCGTAAGCCGATTAATCGCGTCCGTCGGGATACCCGTTTTAAGAAAGTTGATTTCCTCCGGCAACGCTTTTAACAATGCGAGCACAAGGATAAACGCTACGACGTAGGTTACCAGCGAAAATAAATATTGCGCTAATTTATATTTACGAATAAATTGGTATACGAACAAAGACGGCATTGAAATAAGCGCCGACAAAAGCACGGGCAAAGTCGCCACGAGCACAAAGAGTACGATTACCCATAAAAAATAATATATCGGATAACCAAGCACCAATCCGTACCCAAAAAACAGCGGAATTAAAAACATAAAGTTCTTTTTTAATTCGTAAACGTAATAAACCAACAATTTAGACAAAAACACCATCGTCGGTTTTGCGGGAAAGGTTAAAAGCACCAAGTTATCTTTCGATAAATACAGCGATTGCACCAAGCCAATCGTCGTAAAAACAACGGATAACCCCATCATAACGGCAACTACCGTAGTAAGTACGTTTGCTGGAATTTTCCCGTTTATTGCGTCGAATACCTTTAAAAACTGCGCAAGGAAGCAAATCAAAAAACAGACCGCCGTAATGACCACAAATTCAAGGACGAAAAAGATTACGCGAAAAAGCGTTTGTTTAAAACTACGCAAATACGCTACGTCCATTTTTTCCTTTAATTGCATAATCGTCAACGTTTTTAAATTCGCTAACGCGCGTTTTAAGGAAAATACGTCTTTTTTCTTCGTTTTTCCCGCCATAGTTACGCTTCTACCCCCTCGGTTACGTTTTGCGAAAAACTTTTATCTTCTTTGATGGGGTCAGAATCCACGTCGGTATTTTCTATCATATCCATATAGAGCTTTTCAAGCTGTATTCCCTTTTCTTCCAATGCTTTTACGCTCGTTTCACAAAGGATATGTCCCTTTTTAATAATGGCGATTCTATCGCAAATTCTTTCTACGACGTCAATAATGTGGCTAGAGAAAAATACGATATTTCCCTCTTTTGCGTGCTTTTTCATCGCTTCTTTTACTTGGAAAATACTCTCAGGGTCTAAGCCCGTAAGAGGCTCGTCCAAAATCCAAAGCCGAGGATTATGCACAAGCGCGGACATAATCGTAATTTTTTGTTTCATACCGTGCGAATAGGTTTTAATAGGGTTAT
Source organism: Clostridiales bacterium (assembly GCA_015069285.1). GTDB lineage: Bacteria > Bacillota > Clostridia > Christensenellales > Borkfalkiaceae > Scatosoma. Next base: position 71,955 of record SVIX01000002.1, read on the forward strand.
CAAACGAACCTTGCAAACGGAATCTTTCCACGTATTCGTCAATTCTTTTCGTTCGGTCTTCTTGGCTTACGTTGTATAAATCGGCAATATAGTTCACGTATTCTCTACCCGTTAAATTTTCATATAACGCGTAATGGTCGGGAACGAACCCCGTTTGCAATTTTGCGCCGACGGGTTGTTTTTCCACGTCGTATCCGCAAACTTCAATACTACCAGAAGATATACCTTGAATCCCTACGATGCTTTTGATAATCGTACTTTTTCCCGCGCCGTTCGGTCCAAGGAAACCGAAAATTTGTCCGCCCTCAATTTCAAGATTGGCGTTATGCACTGCGTACACGTCGCTTGACGCGTATTGTTTGGAAAAGTTTCTTAAAATGAGTTTGTTAATTCCGTCCATATTAAAAGGCTCCGCTATATTTCTTCCTGCCAAACTTACCTCTAAGGCAAGCCTGTCTACTTTGATTTTCTTATTTCTTCGATATATATCCACGTATAAGTCTTCTACGTTAAACGCCAACTCGTACAAGAACCACATCGCAAAAGAAAGCACTACGTACACAAGGAAATATAGCGACTGATATACGGGATATATCGTCATCTCAATTCCTTCTTTCGGTGTAAGCACCCAAGTAAAATCACGCAAATCAAGCGCCCATTTCCCAAGTTTTTCCGCGATAAAATCACTATTGATAAAGAAGAAATCTACACCCTCGTCGAAATTGGTGAGATAGGCGTTCATAATCAATACGAGCGCGTAATAGAAGAAAAAGCCTATCAAGGAATAAGTAAACAATTTCATCTTCGGACGCTCGTACATTTTTAACCCGATAATGGCTATCGGCATTAAAAACGCACAATAATGGTTTGCCCAAAACCGCACGCTTTCCGTTTCAAAGCAATAGGAATCGATGTTGGGCATCGCCATCGCAAAAAACGCGCCGAGCACGTTGATAAATAAAGTAAAGTAGAACACCTTATTCAGCTTAAAAATCAAACAAAGCGGAATAATATACATTGCCGTATTGCAAAGATGTAAAGGCCACGTCGTAGGGTCTAAAAAGCTTTCGTAAGTAAGATAGTAACTGTACGTCGTCATCGTTGCAACGGCAATATAAAGCAACGCAAAGCGTTTACGCTCGTAGTCGTATTTATGCAAAAGCGCAATCAAAAGGGCAAGCACTACAAACGCGCCGTATAACATAAGTCGGTGTTGCGCAGAAAAATCTTTAAGGGAAATATTTTTCGGCCCCGTACCAAAAATAACCTGTAATGTGAACACAGGAATCGATACCGCTATCATCCCCAATAAAATGCCTACGCCTTTTATAAAACGCTTCGTGTGAAAACGCGTTTTGTATTCGTTTAACCAAACGGCAAAACACATCGACAACGCAATACCCGTTTCCAAAGCAAAAAAGACGGCTTGTAGCGTAATTCCTTTATTGAGCGCGTCCGCGCCACCCATTGCTTGAATTTGCACGTTAATCGTGCATAAATCCACGAGATAAACAGCGGTTGCAAAAAATTTTACGAGCGGAGTAATCATCCCCACTTTCGTCTTAAAAAAAGGATACAAGACGAGGAGGGTATACGCAGTCAAAGTGAACCAAACGGAAAAAATGGAAAATAGGGTTGTGATTTGCCCTTTCGTTCCAAACGGCGAACGGATATTTAAACCGTACGTATCTTTCAGTACGATTTTACCGCCCATATAACGCAACGCAAAAACGACGGCAAAAAGCAAAGCGACGCCCTTTAAAATCCACGCCTTTTTGCTCTCTTCCGCCTTAATAAATTTATTTAATAAATAGTATCCGATTGAAAATACTACCGCCGTTATTACGGCAATTAAATAGTATGTAATCATAAACTTTCCGTTTTCCCGTCCGACTTCTTTCGTTAAAATATTCCGCGATAAACTTTATCTAATTTATTCTATCACGAACAGCATTAAATTGTCAAGCGTTTGAAACAATCTACCTTTTTTCTAATCGTTTGCGCCCGACAATATATAATACGCTCTATATCTTAAACAACGGTTAATTCCGTTTTTCTCACTTTTTATAAAATATTTTTTTTCTCTCTTGACATTCTTGCCGTTTTCGTGTTATAATAAAAAAAAGAAAAATACCGTTCAGCGGAAAGGAGTTATTATGTTGAATAAATTCTGCAAAAAACCTTTATGGGAATGTTCTCAAACGCTTTCTCTCGTCGCGTCGGGCGCAAAAAAAGCCGATTTGGTAATTTTGGGCGCAAAACTCGTCAACGTATGCACGCACGAAATATTGGAAAACACCGACGTTGCCGTAGCGCAAGGTAGAATTGCTTGTGTTGGCAACTGCCAATCTTGTATCGGAGAAAACACCCTCGTAATCCACGCAAACGGAAAATACCTCGCCCCTGCCTTTATGGACGGACATATCCACGTGGAATCCTCTATGCTTTCCGTTGGAGAATACGCTAAAGCCGTAATTCCGTGTGGTACGAGCGCTATTTTTATGGACCCGCACGAAATTTGCAACGTGCTTGGTTTAGACGGCGTCAAATATATGTTGGAGGACGCAAAACACACCTCCCTCAAAGCAATGCTCACTACCCCGTCCTGCGTTCCCGCCGTTCCCGGTTTTGAAGATACGGGCGCAACCGTCGGTCCGAAAGAAGTAGCGGAAACGATGACTTGGGAGGAATGCGTGGGCTTGGGCGAAATGATGAACTTCCCCGGTATTTTAAACGCAGACGAACATACGCACGCCATCGTCGGGGAAACGCTAAAAGCGGGAAAAATCGTCACGGGGCATTATTCGTTGCCTGAAACGGCGCAGGGCTTAAATGCGTATATCGCCTCGGGCGTAAGGTGCTGTCACGAATCCACGCGCGCCGAAGACGCGCTCGCAAAAATGCGTTTGGGCATGTATGCAATGCTTAGAGAGGGCTCAGCTTGGCACGATTTAAAAGAAGTCGCAAAAGTGATTACGCAAAATACGATAGATTCCCGTTTCGCTTGTTTAATTTCAGACGATACGCACCCCGATACTTTACAAAATAAAGGGCATCTCAACTACATCGTCAAGCGCGCGATTGAGGAAGGAATCGACCCCGTCACCGCAATTCAAATGGTGACGATAAACGTCGCGCAATGCTTTCAACTCGACCACGATTTAGGTAGCGTAACCCCTTCTAAATGCGCGGATATGGTGCTCATTGACGACCTTGAAAATTGTAACGTAACGGAAGTATTTATCGACGGTGAATTGGTAGCGCAAAACGGTAAAATGCTAAAAACCTTCGCCCCTTACGACTACCCCGCAAAAGCTAAAAACTCCGTACACCTCGACTTGCTTACCCCTGAAAACTTCCGTATTCCTGCGACGGGCGCAAGCGTAAAAATCCGCGTAATGGAAATTATCCCCGCGCGCGTAGGTACTTTTGAACGTTTTGAAACGATGCCCGTCAAAGACGGCGCTTTACACGCCGATGTGGAACGCGACGTTTTAAAGGTGGCAGTATTTGAACGCCACCGCAATACGGGTACGGTCGGTTACGGGTTCGTCAAAGGCTTCGGAATCAAAAAAGGCGCGATGGCGCAAACGGTCGCACACGACGCGCATAATTTACTCGTCGTCGGTACGAACGACGAAGATATGGCGCTTGCCTCAAATACGCTCATTGCTTGCGGTGGCGGTATGGTCGCCGTTGCCGATGGTAAAATTTTAAGTCTTGTACCCCTGCCGATTGCAGGATTGATAAGCGATAGACCGTTAGAAGAAACGAGCGAAAAAGTTCAAAATTTAGAGAAGGCTTGGAAAGAAATGGGTTGCACGCTCCCTTCGCCGTTTATGACGATGGCGCTCATTCCCTTGGCTTGTTTGCCTGAACTTCGACTTACAAACCGCGGACTCGTCGATTGCCGAACCTTCCAGTTTACCAATTTAATTGTCGAATAAATGATTACGCCCGACCTTTAAAGGTCGGGCGATTTCGTTACACTTTTTTTATATACGAACGACGGCGTTTGTGTTGAATATGCTCAAAATATTTCCATTGTGCTTGAATACTCGTATTGTCTTCCAAATTCAAATTTGTTTCCATATACTCTACGTTCTCGTCACGCAACATATCTTGTAACGTCGTCATGATAAACGCACTTAACCCCGAATTACGGTATTTAGGCATAATCCCCACAAGCGCCAAATCAATACTTTTAGGCTTTTTAACCGCTTTAAGCAAACGAATAAGACAACCAAGCGTAAGCCGTCCACCGCTTTTTTGCACCGCCTCGCCTATCCCCGGCAATACTAACCCAAAAGCTACTACTTCTTCGTTTTCATCGCATACCGCCATAATATACCTACGATTGAGAATAAGCATAAATTGAGAAATCATCTGTCGTTGCATTTCGGGCGTATACGGCACGACGCCGTATAATTCTTTATAACATTCGTCTATACAATTAAATATCCCCTTGCCATACTTTTTAATAAACGCGCGTTTTCCTAATTCCTCGCCTGCAATATGCAAATTCCCCCGTTGCATCGCGCGTTCCACAAGTTTTTGAAAACGCTCGTCCTCTTTTTTTATAGAAAACAACCGCTGTTCTACCCAATCCACGTCCTTTACGTATCCGCAAGATTCAATAAGATTCGCATAGTAAGGATAGTTGTATTGCTCTTCAAAGGTGGATAAATACTCAAACCCCTCAATCAGCAGACCTTCACGCTCCAAATCGCTATACCCGAGCGGACCGACTACCTCCTCCATACCTTGCGCCCTCGCCCAAGTTTCTACCGCTTGAAATAAAGCTTTTGCCGTTTCTAAATTATTTTCACAATCAAAACGCGTAAACCGCGTTTGTTTTGCGTTATGAATATCGTTATACTGTAATTGTAAAATGCCCTGAATTCTTCCCACCGTCACGCCGTCGCGCTCCGCAAGATAAAAAACGGATTTACAGGTTTTCGTATAAATATTTTTCTCCGTAAACATTTTCATTTCATCACCGTATAAAGGCGGAACGAAATACGGATTCCCTTTGTATAAGCGCAACGGGTATTCCACAAATTCCTTTCTCTGTTTGCGTGTTTTTACTTCTACGATGCGTAACATAATCTTCTCCTCGTTGTTTATATGCTAAGGCAGAAAACGGTTATTCTTCTTTCGCCGTTTTTCGACAAAATAATTGTATCATATTTTCAATGAAATTGTCAAGCGGTTAAAATAAAAAAGGGCTTTCGCCCTTCTTTTAATTCTTACTTTCTTGCCGTTCGGCTTTCTTCTTTTCCGTATACTCCCGCAATTTCGAAACGATAGGAAAAATAACGCCACCGATTAAATTACCCGAAAACGCAATAAAAATATACCCTACGACGCGCCAAGAAATTTCTCCAAAATAGAATAAATATAACATATTCGCAACCGAGTGGTCAAACCCGCAAAACGCGAAAACGATAATCGGAAAAACAACGCCCAAAGTCGCGCTCATTCCCTTTTGCGTAGCGTAACGACGGGATTTCACGGAAATGGTAATTAAAATCCCGCAAAGAATAGACGAGCAAAACGCGCGAATCGCCCAATCGTCAAACGCAAGTTTCGTCCCGATAAGTACTTTGCTTTGATGAACGACCGTTTCCGATACAGGCGAATAATACGCAAGTAAAGCGACGAAAGCAACACCAAACGCATTCCCAATAAAACATACGGGAAGTCGCCAACAATTTTTAATCCCTAAATTGGGAATCTCCGCTACCATACCCGTAAAAAGTTTCATATTATAAGTTACGATAGCAAAAATACCGAGCGAAAACAAGGTCGCGCCAACCAACCGCCCTATCTCGCCAAGTAACGCGTTGGCTATCAACGACGAAATACCGCCGATTCCTACCATTACGCCCGAACCCATTGAAAGCAACAAAAACACGAGCAATTCTATTCCGCTCATTTTTTCAAAAGTCTTTAATTTTATATCCGACATACTTCTTCCCCTGCGCTTTTCTCTATCTTCCTCTTTCGCGCACATTTAATATTGTACCACCGTCCACAAAAAAAGGCAACAAAAAAACGAGCAAAAAAAGATTTTTTTAAAAAAGAATAAAAAATCGTTGACAAATAAAAAAGAAAGGTATATAATAAATATGCTTTTGGGGTTATGGCTCAGTTGGTAGAGCGCCTCGTTCGCAACGAGGAGGCCAGCGGTTCGAATCCGCTTAGCTCCACCAAAACAAAAAACACGCCACGACGGCGTGTTTTTTGTTTTGGTTTATTTTAATAATTCGTCGGCGTTCGTGCCCGTTTCCCGTTCCTTTATAAACAAGAAATATATTCCGATTAACAACCCGAACAGTAGGTACGACACTAAGACGATACCCAAACCGTTCGCATCAAAGTTCCCGTTCGGGAATAACAGCTCCACTACGCCAAACACTTCAATCACCGCTATCAAAACAGGCACGACGAATTTTATCATAACGCTGATAAAGCCTTCCAACTTCCCAAATTTGTTCCCGTCTGCCGTCAATTCGTTAATCGCCTGTTTAGGTCCGATAAACCACCCCACCGCTATGCAAGACAGCAACGCGCATATCGGCATGAATATGGTGTTAGTGACCGTGTCGAGAAAAGACAGCCAATCCAGCCCAAAAATCGTCATTTGCGCCTTTCCTGTAAGCAAATACCCAAGTGAAATGGAAACGGGGATAGATACGGCGAAAGTAATAAGCGTAATAGCGCCCGCGGCGATTTTACGGGAAATTTTGAATTTTTGAATAACAAACTGGCTCGCTACCTCAATAATGGAAATTACCGAAGTCACGGCGGCAATCACAACCATCGCAAAAAAGAAAAATTCTATGATATTGCCTATATAACCGATACTTTCAAACACTTTGGGTAGCGTTTCAAACATAAGCATAATACCGTTTAAATCGAGCGTGCTCGTATCAATACCCGCTTTGCTCGTGAAATGAAAGACGGCAGGAAAAATAGCAAGCCCTGCAAGCAACGCCACCATTGTATCGAATACGCAAATCATACCCGTGGATTTTACGATATTGATTTCTTTGCCCGTGTACGAGCCGTACACAATCATTGCGCCCATACCTAAAGATAAGGAATAGAACGCCTGCCCCAACGCCGCCAACAGCGTAGAGAAAGAAACTTTGGAAAAATCGGGAATAAGATAATAGGAAAGACCTTCTTTTACTCCCTCACCGAGGCAAAGCACGAATATAACAACGGCAACGAGCAAAATAAACAGCGCGGGCATCAACACCTTAGACGCCTTTTCTATACCGCCCTTTACGCCAGCCATAACGACGACGAGCGCCAACGCCATAAAAATTGCGGTAAATAAAATCACCTGCCAGCTTTCCCCAGCAAAATCGCCTAAATTATCGGCGTTGCCCCAAAAGGAATTCGTGGCGAACCTGACGGTGTAACCGCCCAAAACGGAATAATAACACACGATAATCGTCGGCACGACAATGGCAATCAAGCCAATCCAGCCGAGGTTTTTATTTATCTTCTTGAACGCCGTAATCGGGTTTGCCTGCGCGCGCCGTCCGATAAAGATTTCACAAATCATAGTAACTGCGCCGATTAACAGCACGCATGCCACATATAAAAACACGAACACCGCGCCACCGTTTTCCGCCGTTTTATAAGGAAACGCCCATAAATTGCCAAGCCCTACAGCCGAACCTGCCGCCGCTAAAATAAAGCCGATAGCGCTCGTAAAGCCACCCTTCTTTGATTTCGTTTGTTCCATAACAACACCTAATTGCAAGTATAAAGTTTTATTATTATACCAAACCCAAGCGAATAAGTCAATAAAAAGCTTACCTATAACATAAAATCCTACCTCTGTCATTTTGGAAGTGACAAAGAAACCGTTATTGCTAGGGCGGTTACCCTCTCACCCGTCATTGCGAGTGGGCGCAGTTGCCGTGGCAATCTCTTTCTTTCACGGGATTACTTCGTCGCTTTCGCTCCTCGTAATGACAGGGTATGAAAAACGGATAAACAAAAAACAACAATCGGCGTGGTTTCCACGCCGATTGCGTTTTTTACTCTTCTATGAATAGAAAAGCGTTTTGTGTTTGGTTACTTATGCCGAAAGCTTGTCGACAACCGTACCCGTCTTATCGACGAGCTTAAAGGTGCTTCCTTGGGCAATGTCATAATAGCGATCCTCGTTCTGATACGACTTACCAAGCTTGGAGGCGTCCGTTTTCTCCTCTTCGTAAGACATCGTTTTATAGCCCGTGAAGAACGTACCCGTCGTCGAGATCGTTACGTTATCCAATGTAAGACAGCCGTTTCTCGTAAGCGAAAGAGGGCTTGCTGTCAATTCTGGCAGCGTCCCGACATCGAAAGACAACATCGTATCTTTCATCGTGATTTTTGCACCTGCAAAAGAACTCAACACGGCGTTCCCAGCCCACGTCTCGAACCAGGGCTTTGACCAAGCATCGTAATTCAATTTAACTTTCCAGTCGCAATTCTCGATCGTTAAGCCGCTCACAAACGTACCAAACGTAGCGTAATTATAGACTTGTAAGACGCCTGTGAAATTCTTGATCGTATGCGTAATATTGACTGCATAACCCGAGTTCGAACCAAACCAACCGTACATTTGATAGGTACCAACCGTCATACCGAAACCTAAACCGTTCAGTACACTACCCTCCGCAGGAAGTGCCGCAGTGTTGTTCGGAGGCTGCTTCACGTTGGTAGTGAGCACGGCGTATTTTGCCGTTCTCGTCTTAAAGTATTCGAAAAATTCCGCGTCGCTATCGATTACGAGGTCTGCATAAGCAGCGTACGCGCCGTAAATGCCTTTATCGGTAATAACTACTACGTCTTTTTCACCAGTCATATTGTCATACGTAATAACGCCGTCCGCATACGTAAATTCTTTCTCCTCGAAAAGGAATCTGGTACCCATAGGAACTACTGCTAAAACACTCGTAGGCGTGCCTTCAAAATCCGCGTCTAAATCGGTGAGCTTGAGTTTATTAGACTCTACGGAAATATACTCAGTATTCGTATTTTTAACGTTTAAATCGGTTTTGTCAAATACGGTAACCTTACCTTCACCAATTTGAGGTATCGTCGAATTCATCGTACCGTTGGTTATAACGGTTACGTTATCAAGAGTATTTTTCTTTTCGTTACCCTTCGTCCAGTTCAAAGCAACGTTTTTAAAGTCATCAGTCGTATAAAGCGTAATCGTACAATTTTTGAAGGTATTATTATCTCCATCCGAATCGCCTGTCAATAACATGCCTTTCTCAAAGAAATTAGCCGCTTCCGCAGTTGCATGTACCGTTACGTTTTCAAAAAGAGAGTTGAATACGTTTCGTCCGAAGATAGAATCATCATAAAAACGTCCGGTTTCAATCACTACGTTCTTGACGGTATAATTATTTATCGGCTGCGTACCGCACCAACCATTTAAAAATCTCATACCCCACATTTTATGACCTAAGCCGTTAAACGTTGCACCTACAAGGGGAGCTATCGTAAGGTGATGGTTTACTTGATAACCTGTATTAAGCCCGTCGATATCCGCTACCAATACCGCATATTTTGCAGTAGTGGCATTTTTCGTAATCGTATGCGTACCAATATCCACATTCCAAAAGACACCAGAAGAATTTTCTTGATAGAAATGGAAGTCTGCGAGAGTCCTAATAACAGCGTCGGATGCGATTACGTCTAAGTAATAGGTATCGTCTGCCGTAAGGAGCGCGTATTTTCTTTCGCCTGCGGTGAGCGTACCGTTAAAGTCAACTTTTACGGGCGTACCTTCCGTTACGTCGTAAACGTGGTCATAACCCTGAAGACTTTCGCCTTGAACAACTGCGTTGCTTTCTTCGGTTGCGATAACCGTTTCAACGTCACCGTTCTTAGAAGTTACTTCGTCTACCGCAATTTCTTTGGTAGCGGTCAAAAGACCTGCTTTTGCGGTGAACGTTGCGCCCTTGTCGTTAAGCGTTTGCGCCGAACCGTTCGTAAAGGTTACATTTGCCTTGTCCGCTTCGTCTACCGTCAATACGATATCCAAACCGATATCCACGGTCGTCGTTGCAGATACGCTATAGGTGTGCAACAATTTTTGTTGGTCGGGCGTGTTTATAACGAGTTGGGGATTTACTTCCGTATACGCATTCTCAAGCGTTACTACTTCGCCACCGTCCTTTTGATAACCGCCTTCTACTTCTACGTAGCCTGCTTTCAAAACGAAACCTTTCTTGATGAAATCGTTCATAATCGTCTTGTTGGTTTCGTCCGTATCGTAAAGACCGGAGTTAAGCGCGCGGGAAGATACGTTGGTTACGCTACGGGAAATGTCCGAAAGCGAATCAAACGTTGCGTAGGTAC
>SVIX01000036.1 GCA_015069285.1 Clostridiales bacterium
CCCGTTCTCATATTTTTGAGCTGTCCCTCAAAACATAATAAAATGCGCAAACTTTTTTAGGTAAAAAATAACCCTGTAATACAGTATATATCACAGGATTATTAGTATTTTATTATGTTTTATTCTTTTGTGTAAAATTTTGTCTTAAATCAGTTTTTTATTAAGTTTTTGACCTTTCGTCATTGGCTTTTTTCAAAACGTCTAATCTCTTAAAGAACATTTCTTTTACGTTTTCATCGTAAAACCAGCTCTCTTGTATTTCCGATATTTGATTAAGACCAATTTGTTGAACAGCTTCTATCGCAGCCTGCATTTGCGTTAACGTTTCACTCGTCGTCAAACACTTTGCACCAGCCAAATCATCGTATGAGGTAAATGCTTTATTGAAATCCATTAAAGGGTGTAATTCCAATAACTCATTCGTTTTATTATCAACTAAAAAGCCCCAATTACCCCAATGTCTATCCGTATTCCCAATTAAGTAATCAAGAATATTCATCATATAGTAATTATACGAATCTTTTTCTAATACTAGAGAATATTTATCCGTATCGTTATTTACAGCATAGACTTCTATAAATTCCATTGGAACAATGCTATTCTCTTCCGAAGTAATCAGCTTGCTTGCACAGACTTTTTCTCCAAGGTAATAATCCTCAAAATATTCTATATGCTTGCACCTAAAACAATTAACTATTTTACTAGCCAATAATTCAGCATTTACTTCCTCAACGTTACCGTCTTTATAGAGATATATATCTCCATTTTTACGAATCCACGCTTTTGGAGCAACACCACTCGTAGAGATATCTCCGGCAACCTTACCTTGCGTTAAAAACTCTTGATTTTGCAAAGTAGGATATACGCCCCTCAAACACACGTCGAAAAACGCCTTACTTAAAGGATTTCGATACAAACTAATATCTTCAAAGCGAAGCGTTTCTTCTTTTTTCTTTACCCAAAAAACGTCCGTCAACGTTAAGCAGTGATAGGAAAGCGCAATTTCCGCCCTATCCTTATCCGTTACAGCTTGTTTTTTATTCAAATAATTTAATATCGTTTTTGCATATTTTCTATCCAAAGACAATACTCTTGATGCGCACCAATAATAAAAGTTCGTTAAATTATTAACCCTTTCATCCAAATCTTGCGTTTGGGTTTCAAGGTATAAATTGTACGGCATAAAAGATGGACTATAAACCTCGCTATACCCATCTTTGCGGATGGATGCAACGGGTTCGTTTTTATGCATAATTATATAAGTCCATTCCATATCGAACATTGAAGTATCCCTCCTTTTTTCTTATATTATAACCTCTATTAGCATTTTTGTCAATCTGTTCTTACACCAAACAAAAATGTTCTTTTTAGATTTATTAAAAAAGTTTTCACTTTTTTTCGCATTTAATAACGAAATTTACTTCCTTTATTTCGTTTTCATTTCGCCAAAATTTCGTTTCATTTCGTTTTCATTTCGCTAAAACGCAATAAATTTCGTTATCACACGAAAAATTTCGTTTTGATTTCGTTATGCATACTTAAAAAAACAATTTTAAAACGCATATTATCCGTTTCCTTTTCTAATATATAACACGCCTTAATAACCGTTTTTATTACCGCCAATTTACGCTTTTTTATTTTTTTCAATCCAAAAAGCAAGTTGTTCAACTTCTCAAAATCAAATTTTTCCTTCTTGTTCTTTTCTACTCTTTTAATGCTTTCCAATAATATCTTTTGTTTTTTTAAAAACGTAATTTCGTCTATTCTATTTTCAAAACGCAAATCTATCAGCTGTGCATATTGACAATTCAGGTCTTCCAAATGTTTTTGAATATTATCCTTACGTTTTTCTCTTTCACTTCTTATGTATTGTTCTATCCAATATTCAACCATAGCCAAAGCTTCTGTAAATAAAAGTTCCTCTATCGTTGCTTTTGGTATAGAATAAACTTTTCTATTATTTTCTCGTAAAAAATAAATTTGTTGCTTTTGTGAAAACAATAAATTTCTCTTCGAGCGCGCATCTATTATACAAGAACCTAAATGCTCTAACCTACGTTTTACTTTTGAGCGCTTTTCTATTCCGCGTTGAACTTTTGCATACTTTTTGAAAGCTTCTTCCTGCGTTTTATAACAACTCTCACAAATCATAAGTGTATTATATAAGACCTTTTCTTTTTCTTTGTATTTTAATAGTCCTGGAAATCCCCAAATTACACGCCCTAGTTGCATAAATTGTTTTTCTCCAGAGTCAGATAATTCGTTTTCCATTCTAGGATTTTTTACAATCGCACGATAATATATGTAATAGTTATTGCGTTGTTTCGCTAAACAAACAGTTAAATCCGTCGCATCTATAATAACGTCATAAGGAAATCCCCAAATGTTTAGATGATTATAAACACTTGGTCCCTTTAAAATTTTCTTTCTTTTCAAAATTTTTACAGGAGTAGCGAATCTTTGCTCAGAGAACGCAACATTGTGTTTAATCGTTTGGTTTCCAGCACAAAATTTTTTAAACGTGTTACGAATCCCCTTCGTTTCTTGACCAGTTCCTTGCAAGAGTTTTTTGAAATCAGTTTTAGTCCCCAAATATTTCAACGTTCCTGACGCTATTCCCGGCAAAGAGCAATCATCTAATTCAAAAAAATAATATTTCCCTTTCATTACTTTACCCATCTTAAAAATTAAATTTTAAGTTTTTCATTTTTATTATATCATTTTAATCGTAAAAAATCAATGCGTTCCATATCCTTATTAATAGTTTATTTTTCGCAACAAAAAAACACGGATTCCCGTGTTCCTGCAATGCCAATTATTTTGTTGCACTTTTAACGTTTATTGCCCGTTTTTCTATTTTTGTGCCCTCCTATATTTTAGGGCTTTTCTAACACTATTTTTTTCGCATTTTTTGTAATTTTAAGCCTTTTTTGCACTTTTTTATGCCATTTTATGCCGTTTTTATATAGTAAAGTTTGCGCAAGTAAAACCAAAGACCCCTGTTTTACCGCCTATACGATAGCCTTCAATATACGCCTTTTTTCCGCTACCGTCACGCACGACGCCCTCCAACATTTCCGCTAAAGTCGTAGACGTTTTTTCGCTCACCGTTCGGTTTTTGGTTTCGTTTTTTGCCTGTTCTACTATATATCCGTAATCATCGTAAACGCGTTTTACCAATCGTGGCGAATAATAGTACCCGCCGTTAATCGCCGAAGCCGTTGCGCAGGCGAGTTGAATTCCTGAAACGGCTATCGTTTGCCCAAACCCGATACGCGCTAAGTCGCAATTCCTTACCGCCGTTTGCGGTAGCAACAGTCCGTACGCCTCGCCTCCGTAATCTATTCCCGTTTTCTTCCCGAATCCAAACGCCGATAGATATTTATAAAAAGTATCCGTTCCCAAAGAGAGCGCCATATCCGTAAAACAAGGGTTACAGCTATTATTTAACGCCTCTGCGAGCGTTTGATTGCAATGTTTTCCGTTTGCGTGATTGCTCCAACACTTCACCGTCGTACCGTCGACGGAGCGCGTTCTAGAGCTGGGGAACACGTATTGCGGAGAATACGCGCGGGTATTGCCTTGATAGTATTCCTCTAAATTTATAGCCGAAGTAATCACCTTAAACGTTGAACCCGGTTCGTATACGTCGCAGACCAAGGCGTTTCTTGATAATTTATTTAAAGCGCTGATATCCTCCCTCGGCACTTCGTTTAGGTTATACGAAGGGTAATTTGCCAACGCCAAAATTTCAAAAGTATTTACGTCTAACACGATACATTCCGCCGACGAGGGAGAAGAGGTCGCCATAACTTTTTTTAACGCGCTTTCTACGATTTCTTGTATTCCGTAGTCAATCGTCAACTCTATGGTATATCCGTTTTCAGCCGGCAAATAGGTAGCCACGCTACCCTCGATATCAATCCCAACCAAATCCGTTTCGTATAAAAGTTCCCCGTTTTTCCCGGACAAATATTTTTCGTAATATTTTTCCAAGCCCGTCGTGCCCGTATTATCAATAGAAGTAAAACCCAAAACCTGACAAAGCGCGTCAGCTTTTGGATAGTAACGAATATTATCCCGCGAATAGTACACCCCGTCAAGCGACAAAGCGGAAAGCGCTTGTATCTTCTCCTTCGATACGCGCTTTGCCATCGTAACCTCCGAAGCTTTTTTCTTCGTTAATTTTTCATATAAACTTGCATCGTCCAGCCCGAGCGTTTTTCCCAAAATTTCCGCCGTTGCCTGTTTATCCGATACGGCGTTGGAACGGGCAAATACGGTATACGCCGTTCGATTATCGGCAAGGACAACGCCGTTTCTATCCGTGATTTTTCCTCGTTCGGCAACGATGGGGATTTCTCGCGTCCATTGGTCGAGCGCGCGATAATTCAATTCTTCTTGCCAAAGGACTTGCACGTAAAAAAAGCGAGCGACAAGAAAGCAAAAAAGAAAGGTTATTGCTAATATTACAGCCAATAACCTCTTTCGTAAAACCGATATTGAAAATTGTTTATCTTCTATGCGTTTGATACAGAACACCACCTAAAAGGTTTTTTATTATTCTATTATCATTCGCCTAAAATCATTCCTTGCGATTGCGCAAACTCCCGAATCGTTTCATCCGATTGCGCAATTTCAATCCTGCGTTGGATTTCTTGATTTTGTTCTATAAGCTCTTGCTTTTTTTCTTCCAAGTTTTGAATACGTATCGTTTTTTGACGGATAATTTGCGTATTAACGCAAATAAGCGACAACATCGCAACGACGAGGGTAACAAACGCCACAATCACCATTTTCGCCATACGGCTAAGCGAATATTGCACCTCTTGCTCCACCGCTTGCACGGGCGCAATTACCTCTACGGGCATCGGCGCAACGGGCGCGCTGACCGTCGGTTTCGCCACGGCTACGTCAGAAACGGCGTTGAACTTTTCCGTAGTAAATACGGGCGTTTCTATACGGGAACGCACGTACTCCGTCACCTGCGGAGCTTGCGCTAAAGACGAAGTATCAACGGGTTGTGTTTGAACGGGTTTTTCGGGCGCAATAACGGTTGCGCTCACGCTTTGCGCGTCTATAGTTGACGAACCGAATTGGTCCGCCTCCGCGTCTTGCAATCTACGGTAGCGTTCGTTAATCATTGCATTATGCTTTTGCGCTTCTTCCTCTACCGTTAAGAGTGTCGCTCTTTCCAACTCAATTGTTGCCATCGTCTTTTCCTCCGCGTCTATCGTCTTTTTTTATTACCTCTTTCCCTTATCCTTCGTTTTCGACTTTTTTAAATTCTTTCTGCTATCCGAAGTTTTGCACATTTACTTCTTGAATTTTCTTCTTGTTCCGTTTCGCTTGCCGTAATCGGCTTTTTCGTAATGACTTTTATTTCCGGTTTCTTTCCGCATACGCATACGGGAAAGCTTGACGGGCATCTACAAGGATTTTCCAAGTAACGGAACGCTTCTTTTACAATTCTATCCTCCAACGATTGGAAGGTTAAAATCACCAATCGCCCGCCTTTTTTCAAGCGTCTTGCCAAGGATAGCGTCAATTCGTACAATCCGTCTAATTCCCCGTTTACTTCTATTCTAATCGCCTGAAAACTTTTTCTTTCGCAAGGCGCGCCGTAGCGAAATTTTGCAGGAATACTGTTTCGTATAATTTCCGCAAATTCGCCGGACGTTTTTAAAGGCTTGTCCTCGCGATACTTTACGATATTTTTTGCTATTTGCTTGGCGAACGTTTCTTCGCCGTACATTTTCAGGATTCTCGTCAATTTTTCTTCCGAGTAGGTATTAAGAACGATTTCCGCCGTTAAAGGCGAACTCCTATCCATTCTCATATCTAACGGTGCGTTTGCCTGCTTATAAGAAAAACCCCGCTCTTCATCGTCAATTTGATGGGAAGATATGCCAAAATCAAGAATTGCTCCGTCGATTTTATCTATCCCCGCCAATTCAAATACTCGTTCGTAATCTTTATAGTTCGATTTATATATCTCAAATCGTCCCGTAAAACTCGAAAGCCGTTTTCTTGCGGCCTCGATAGCCTCGTCGTCAAGGTCCGTCGCTATCAATCTGCCGTTCGGCGACGTTCTGTTTAAAATCTCAAAAGAATGTCCGCCTCCGCCGACCGTTCCGTCAAACCACACGCCACCATCTTTCAAAGACAGTCCTTGCATACACTCTTCAAGCATTACGGGTTTGTGCGAAAACTCTAACATTGATTAAATCCCCAATTTTTTAAGCTCGGTATCGTAATCGATACCCTCAATATAAGCGTAATACCTTTCGGCCGCCCAAATTTCAAGACGCTTGCCTTTACCTATCGTAACGATATTTTTGGTAATGCCTGCCATGCGTTTGAGCATCGTCGGTAAAACTACTCTGCCTTGCGAGTCCTCTTCCGCCGAAAAAATGCTACCGAAGAATAACGTCGACGCTTCGTTGGATTCGGATATCCCTTCCTCGGCAAGCACGCTAATCGTTTCGTCTAATAGCTCGTCCGTCATTACGCAAATACAATTATTCATACCGCGGAAGAAACTGTACGTCTTTTCGCCGTTTTCCCCCGTCAGTTCTTTTTTGAACTTGGAGGGAACACGCAGTCGGTTTTTGTCGTCAAGTTGATGTTCGAAAACACCTTTGAACATTTCGTATTCCCCTCCTTCGTTGTTTGCCCCTATTCCGATTGAAATAGTCTTGTATTTATTATACAACCACTTTTGACCATTGTCAACCATTTTAAACCATTTTGTTTTCATTTTTTTAAATTTTTTTCATTTTTTTCGTTTTTTTAAGTTGCTATACCCCTTTATTTATAACGGATTGCGAACATTTGTTCATAAATGTGCTTATTTTTTTCTTTTCCCGACCCTAAAAAGCGAACGGGGACAAAATCCGCCTCTAAAAACGCGGACGCGGTTACGAGTGGTCGTCGTTCCCTATTTTCGTTTTTACTAAGCGCAAGGCCAAGAACATTTTTTAATCGTTTCGTAATTCCGTCGTTCCCGTCCACCGCTTTGCAACCGTAATAATTTTCTATAATTTCTTTTATATAAATGTAATGCGTACAACCCAAAACAACCGTACTATATTTTTTGTCCGGTTTTGGAAGATAGGTTGTGAAATCAAATTTTTCGTTAAATAAATTTTGCTCGATTGCGCCCGCCAAGCCATCGCAGGGCTTTGCGGTAAGCGTTGCGGTTGCGCAACGACGGCGAACGCTTTCGCATAACGCTTGAAAGCGCGCACTTTGAAAGGTTGCGCGTGTACTCAACACGAGAATATTTCCTCCTTTTTTCATAGCGGGGAGAACGGCGGGTTCAGCCCCGATAATCGGAAAAGAATATTTTCCGCGAAGGCTTTCCGCGCAGACCGCCGTTGCCGTATTGCAAGCCAAAACTACCGCGTCCACCTTTAACGATTGAAAGAGCGTAAACGCATCCTCCACGTATTGGAGGATTTTCTCGTTCGATAAATTCCCGTATGGAGCGCGTGCATTGTCGCCGTAATAATAAAAGATTTGATTATCTAGCGCATTTTGCGCCGAAGAAAGTACCGTAAGTCCACCGATACCACTATCGAAAAAAGCGATTTTTTGGGTTATAGATTGCATTTTTACCTCGTAATAAATAAAAAAATTAAATTTTTATGCTTTTTCATGCTTTTTTACCCTAAAAACAGTTTACAATCCAAGAAATTTATGTTAAAATAATCTACGCAATTAATTGATGCAAGAAAAAATCGGAAAACAGAAGGAGAACATTATGCCTAATATTAAATCCGCAAAGAAAAGAGTTTTGGTTATCGAAAAAAAGACGATGCAAAACAAAGCGATTAAGTCCGCGTTGAAAACGCAAGTTAAGAAATTCCTTACCGCTGTAGACGCAGGCAACAAAGAAGAAGCAACGAAGCTTTTCCCTGAAACCGTTTCCGCTATTGATAGCGCGGTTACGAAGGGTGTTATTCACAAGAATAACGCAAACAACAGAAAAGCAAAGCTTGCGAAGAAACTTGCCGCTTTGAACTAAATCGTACCATTATCATATTATAAAATATGAGGGTCTGCCAATCGGTAGACCCCTTTTTTCGTGTTATTATTTTTCATCCCTTTCTTCCCCTTTTTCCATTATTTCTCCCTGTGCACACGCGTGCGCGTATGCGCATTTGCACATTATAATATATTTTAATATATTTTTTATAAAAAACTTAAAAAAATGCCTTGCAAACGATTGACATCTATCTATCGTTTTCATATAATATTTATCGTTGAAAAGTTTATTTTTGCTAAACTTTCCGTTTATTATTAACAAACCGACCGTAATTAAGCAAAACTTCCTTTTTGGAATTTTTTTGCAGGACCGGCTTATTGGGAGGAAATAATGGATTTAGGCGGAAAAATTAAACAAATGCGCAACCAACTCGGTTTAACGCAAGAAGAGCTTGCCGATAGGTGTGAATTGACGAAAGGCTATATCTCACAACTTGAAAACAATCTGAATAGCCCTTCCATCGCTACGTTAACGGATATTTTATCGGCGCTTGGGAGCAATCTTTCGGAATTTTTTCAAAACGAAAAAGAGGAAAAAGTCGTTTTTAATAAAGAAGAATTTATTGAAAAAGACGCCGACGGCGTCGTTTGGAATTGGTTAATTCCTAACGCGCAAAAAAATATGATGGAACCCGTGCTCGTAGAACTTACCGAACAAGCCTCTACTTCCGGCGATATTCCGCACGAAGGCGAAGAATTCGGTTTTGTTTTAGAGGGAAAAATCGAAATTTTATTGGGAAATAAACGATATTCTTGTAAAAAAGGCGAAGCCTTTTATTACTCGGCGAGCAAACCTCATTCTATTATCAATAAAGGACGCGGAAACGCAAAATTTCTTTGGGTTTCCACTCCCCCTAATTTTTAAGGCAGTATTCAAAAAAGAAAAAAATAACCGCTTAGGAGAACGGCTATGGAAAAGAAACAACAAGAAAAAACGGCAAAAATTATCGAACTTATTGACGTATGCAAACAATTCGACGGCCTTTCCGTCGTTGAGAATATGAACCTATACGTTCGCAAAGGCGAATTCGTTACCTTTCTCGGTCCGTCAGGCTGCGGAAAAACGACGACGCTACGTATGATTGCCGGTTTCGATATGCCCACGAGCGGTAAAATTTTACTGAACGGAGAGGATATTAGCAACCTCCCCCCCAACCGTCGCCCCGTAAATACGGTATTCCAAAAGTACGCGCTCTTTCCGCACTTGAACGTATTTGAAAACGTTGCGTTCGGATTAAAACAAAAACGAATCCCCACCACGTACGTCGATAAGAACGGGAAAGAAAAGATTAAGAATGAAAAAATCCCCAAATCGATTATCGAAGAAAAAGTTAAAAAAGCGTTAGAAGTGGTAGACCTCGTTGGCTTTGAAAAGCGTAGTATTTCTACCCTTTCGGGCGGTCAGCAACAGCGTATCGCTATTGCTCGCGCTATCGTCAACGAACCGGAAATTTTGCTTTTAGACGAACCGCTCGGCGCGTTGGATTTAAAAATGCGCAAAGAAATGCAATTAGAGCTTAAAGCTATGCATAAGCGTTTGGGGATTACGTTTATTTACGTTACGCACGACCAAGAAGAAGCGCTTACGATGTCCGACACCATCGTCGTTATGGCAGACGGCGCAATTCAACAAATCGGCACGCCCGAAGAAATTTACAACGAGCCGAACAATACTTTCGTTGCCGACTTTATTGGCGAAAGCAATATTTTCACGGGGGTTATGCCCAAAGACAATCAAGTACGCTTCTGCGGGAAGTCTTTCACTTGCGTAGACAGCGGTTTTGAAAAGGACGAACCCGTAGACGTTGTCGTTCGCCCTGAAGACGTCACGATAACCGCGTACGAAGACGGAATGTTGAAAGGCAAAGTCACTTCCGTTATTTTCAAGGGTATTCATTACCAAATTCTCGTACAATGCGGTAGATACGAAATAGAAATTCAAAGCACCACTACGCCTAAGGTCGGCGAATCGGTCGGTTTGATTATTCAACCAGACGGCATACACGTTATGAAAAAAGTATTCCGCGTCAATAAGTTTACGGGTGTTATCACCAAACGCAACACGGTAGAATTCGGCGACGGAGAATTTGATTGCGACGTAACGCAACTTTATCCGAACAGCCACTTAGACGAAGACGGGTACTTAATTACGGCGAAAGGCGAAAAACTCGATTTGACGGATACGGAAGTCAACGTAGAAGTAGGCTTACACGATATCACGATGAGCGATAACTTAGAAGAAGGAGGAGCGCAAGGTCATATTATATCCCTTATTTATAAGAGTGAATATTACCGTTACATCGTCCGTACGGAAAACGAAGAAGACTACGTGCTTGCGTGCGAAGATTTATGGAATGAAAACGACCTCGTCAGTTTGAGTATTCCAAAAGATAAAATCCGTTTATCGCTGAAAGTTTCGGAAGGAGGAAAACAATGACGAACACCAAAAAGCGTTTTCATTTTTCCAGAAAACTACTTGCAATTCCCTACGGCTTGTTTTTAATTCTTTTCGTCGTTGCGCCTTTGCTTATCGTATTGTATTATGCATTCACGGACGACGCAGGCAAATTCACTTGGGAATACGTACGCTTATTCTTTAACGAAAACGGCGAAGGGCTTATCGGGTTTTTAAAATCGTATAATTTCAAAACGATTATGCGAAGCTTGTTTATTTCCTTTATGAGTACGGTGATTTGTCTTTTTATCGCCTATCCCGTCGCGTACATCATTGCCAACTGTAAATTAAAAAACAAATCCACTTTATTGTTGCTGTTTATCGTGCCGATGTGGGTGAATTTCGTTTTACGTATCAATGCTTTAAAAGAATTTTTCGTATGGATTGGCACTTACAATAAATCGGACGCTTGGAATATCGTCAATACCATTATCGGTATGGTATACGATTTCTTGCCTTTTATGATTTTACCTATCTATACGACGATTATCAAAATAGACAAAAGTTATTTAGAAGCGGCAAAAGACCTTGGCGCAACCAATGCAAAGGCGTTCTTAAAAGTAACCCTCCCCCTTTCTAAGGCGGGCATTGTCAGCGGGATTTCTATGGTATTTTTGCCCTCGATGACCAACTACGTCGTTTCCAACTACTTAACTTTTAGAAACGTAAAAATCATCGGGAAACTTATCGACGATTATTTTATGGGCGATTTATGGCACGACGGGTCGCTTATCGCTTTACTGTTATTATTGTTTATGTTCCTCGTAACGTGGCTTACGGGAGATTTTAAACAAACGGAACAAACCAACACGAGAGGTACTTCGTTATGGTAAAATTCAAAAGTATATTGAAGTGGTTATTTATCGCTCTCATTCTCGCGTTTATCTATTTCCCTATCGTTTTTCTTACCATTAACAGTTTTAACGAAAGCGATATGATTCAGGAATGGTCGGGATTCAGTTTTGACCATTATAAATACTTCTTTAACTTAGACAACGAACCTTTGCGCGTCGTTTTGCAAACGTTGCTCCTCGCCGTAGTCGTTGCGCTTTTATCGACCGTGCTCGGTACAATCGGGTCTATCGGAATTTTTTATTCGGGAAAACGAACGGGCGCAACGCTTTCCGCGGTCAACCGTATTCCTATCATAAACGCAGACGTCGTAACGGCAATTTCGTTTGCTTTGCTCATATCCTTCTTGGGGATTGATAAATCCACTTATCTGCCTTTAATCTTCGGGCAAATGCTACTTTGTACCCCTTTCGTGATTTTATCGATTATTCCAAAGCTCAAACAAATGGATAATAACTTATACGAAGCGGCGTTGGATTTAGGCGCAAGCCCGACCAAAGCGTTATTTTCGGTAATTATTCCGCAAATTTTGCCGGGCATTATTTCGGGCTTTTTGCTTGCCGTTACTTTATCGCTGGACGATTACGTTATTGCGGCGTACACCAAACCCGATTCTTTTAAAACTATCAGTACGCATATTTACGGTTTAGATAAAAACAACGTTGTCGGTCCGAAAATCAAAGCGGCGTATTGGGCGTTTACGGCAATCGTTTTCTTGATTATCATCATCGTCGTAACCGTATCGAACGTACTCGCGCATAAAAAGACAAGGAGCAGAAGAAAATGAACAAAAAACTTGTGAATTTGCTCGCGTTAAGCATTTGTCTTTCCACCCTCACCTTCCCCGCCTGTAAAAGCAATACGGGCGGAAAACGAGGCGACGGAATCGTTTTACGGGTTGGAAGTTGGGATGAATACATAGACGAAGGCGGTGAGGATAGTTACGTAGAAGGTAGCAATCCCCTTTACGAAGAATTTGCCGAATATTATACGGAAAAAACGGGCGTTAAGGTAACCGTTGAATACGTGCCTTTGCAAGACAACGAAACGATGTATAATAAAATCAAAATGGGCGATACTTACGATTTGCTTTGCCCTTCCGAATATATGATGATGAAACTCAAATCGGAAGGCAAAATTCAACCGTTCCCCGCCTCGTTTTTTGATAAAGCCAACCCCGAAAATCATTACGCGCGTAATCTTTCCCCTTTTATTGAAAAGCAGTTCACCGAAGGCGGTTGGTACGAGTATATAGCGGGCTATATGTGGGGGTCTACGGGATTCGTTTTTAACCCCGAAGAAATCGGCGCGACGAAAGAAGAAAGCCGTACGATTATGAGCAGTTGGTCCGCCCTTACGAACAAGCTTTGCCATCGGGAAATTACCGCGAAAGACAACGTACGCGATTCCTATTTTATGGGTTTGGGTTTATACTTTGAAAACGAACTTTTAAATGAAAAACAATCGTTTTTAGAGAAAGAAAAACAATTTAACGCAGGTTCTATCACGCAAACGGAATACGAACAAGCAGAAACGCATTATAAAACCGTTTTAAAAAATAAAATGAACGAAACAAGCGACCAAACGGTTGCAGGCGTAAAAGAACGGCTTATTGATATGCGGAAAAATATCTACGGCTTAGAAACGGACGAAGGGAAATTAGACGTCATCGCAGGTAGATTAAACGCCTCCTATCAATGGAGCGGTGACGCAGTATTTATCCTTGACGAAGCGGAAAGCGAGAGCGATTTATTGCTCGAATACAGCGTTCCTTCCTCCGCCTCGAATCTTTGGTTTGACGGCTGGGTTCTTATGAACGGCGTAGAAGAAGAAAAAATACCTATCGCTACCGCGTTTATCAACTTTTTATCTGAACCGATTAACGTCGTAAGAAATATGTACTATATAGGTTACACGAGTTGTATCAGCGGAAACCCCGACGACGAAGAAAACCTCGTTTATTCCTATATTGAAGAAACGTACGGATATAGCGAAGAAAGCGAAGATTTGCCCGTAGAATACGATTTAAGCCCCTATTTTGGCGAAGGACATATTCTTACCGTTCCCGAAAACCAAACGAGAAGGCAACTGTTCGCGCAATACCCCGACACCGAAACGGCAAAGCGCCTCGTCGTAATGGAAAACTTCGATTTAAAAACGAACGAAAAACTCAATAGAATGTGGAATAATATAAAATAACACAAAAAACAAACTATCCAAAGCCACGCGATTATCGCGTGGCTTTACTATCTAAAAAAAGAGGCAAATCCATCAAGCACACCTCTTATTATGTCACACATAGGTATTATGTTAGATAGAGTACCCGTTATTTTCTTGCAATTATGTCACGCATAGGTATTATGCGTGACATAATTCGATGCTTTTCAGGGTTTTACAACGATATCGCCTTCACGTTATTTCTATTATATCTCCGTGCTTTTATCGTGAAAATACCCCTATTTTCATACAATATAAAGCATTATACCGTGATTCGTCTTCTACATTCATTAAAAGGTATATTTTTTATGATTACACCCCATTTCCCGTAGGAAATGGGGTGTGATTTGCTATAAACGAGATTATAAGCTCAATCTCTCAGTTAAGTGTACCATTCCAAGTACTTGTATTTACGTAAATATGGCAAACCAAAACGATTTGTCGTATTTTTGTGCGTTTTATAACCACATTTTTTTGCATAATAAAAGGAGAATGTTTGAGCGTTATCCTTAATTATCTTTTTGCAAACGGTGCCAAATCGTCACCATTTTATTTTTTGCATTTAACTGCAAAACTCTATCCGTAATCCACCGCCTTACCCTCCTTGTTCTAAAATTTCATTTCTTTTTTCACTTCCTGCGTTTTAGATATGAATAAATATCCACTGGCATAGCCAGTGGTTTTTACTTTTCGGGCATAGCCCTAATACTACCAGCGGGGCACAAGTGCCCTTTCGGGGTGCCTGGCAGCGTGCTTTAATTACTTGCCACCCTTGA
>SVIX01000037.1 GCA_015069285.1 Clostridiales bacterium
ACGGCGGCGGCTTGTAAACAAAACCACGAACACGCTTACACGGCGACTGTAACCGCGCCTACTTGTACGGCAGAAGGTTTTACAACGCACAAATGCGAATGCGGTGATAGCTACGTAGATACGAAGGTTGCGGCGCTCGGTCACGATTATTGCTCGACGGTGCTTACATATCCTTCCGTGACGGAAGCAGGGGAAAGAAAGCTTACCTGTACGCGTTGTGACTACTCGGAAACCGAAGCAATCGAGGCGTTGACCGTTTCGATGCCCAAGGTATCCGATTTGTTGGTGGGCGTAATCGGTTCGGTGAACGCGCAAATCGCGATTGACGAAGATTCGACGATGCTCGTTGAAAAAGAATACGAAGTTCCTGAAGGGGAAGCGGTTGGCGAAAAGATTACGGTTTCGTTTGAATTGGCGGAAGCAATGCTGAGCACGCAAGACGGCGCGTTGCAAGGACACTTAAAAGTAAAAGTCAATGCTTCCAAAGTTGCGCATGACGAAGAAGACGAGGTGGTTTCTACCAGTAATGCGGTTGGCGAAGTTTACGTATACGTAAACGGCGACGCTGTTTCGTTTGAAATGGTGGACTTCTCCGGTGAAAGGACGGAGCAAGAAATTAACGTCAGCGAAATCGTTTATACGGCACTTGCAGAAGCAATGGGTATGGACTACGACGACGTCGTTACGTTGGCGTACGTGGGTGGCGAAGTGATTGACTACGTACCCGCAGTGCTTAACTTGATTGGCGACAATCTTCCTACTGTTTCGGAAAGCTATATTACCAATGTGCAAACGTTGTTCCAAACGGTTGGTCAGGATATTATCGTGGAAACCACGGAAGGCACCAACAGTATATACACGGTGGACCTTACGGCACTTGGTCACTTTGTAGACGAAGCGAAGGATGAAAGCGTTGGCACGTACGTGGATAAAGTATTTGGCGCAGGTTCGATGACGGCGGTTAAAAACTTCGTAATCGGTTTGCCTGAAAAGACGGTTAAAGACGTTGTAAATTCGGCAATCGCGCTTAGCAACAACTACGGTATTGACGTTTATTACGTTTATTATCTCGTAAATTTGACGGCTCGTCAAATGGGTGCGACAGACTTCGACATCCAAGCGATGATCGAATCTCAATACGATAAGACGCTCGGCGGTTTGATTATCGAAGTAAGCGGTAACGAAACCATGACGGTAGAAACGATGAAACAAATGCTTACGCAGGGCGTAGCAATGGTTTCCGGCTTGACGTTGGATTCGTTGTACAACATGATTTCCGGTCAAGAAAACGAAGAGTTCGGCTTTACGGCGAAACTTGAACAAATGATTGCTACCCTTCCCGATATGGCAACGGCAACCTTAGTATTTGATGAAAACGGCGCGTTTGTAAGCGCAGACGCTACGGTTGGTCCTTGCAACCTTGCAATTTCCGCGGACGGCGTACAGCTCAATGCGACTGTAAACGGTATAGACGTTGACTTCAACGCAGACGTAAACGGACTTTCGCTCTCTGTAATGCAGGAAGAATTTGTACTTGCAAATATCGAATTCTTGAAATCCGCAACCAGCTATACCGCTGACGTCACGGTAAACGGCAACGATTACTTAGACCTTGCGGTAGAAGTAGACGACGGTATCGTTACGGAGGCTGAGGTTGTCATCTATGCTGTGAAAGGCGACGACGAAGAGCTTGACGAAGTGGCGGAAATCGCTTACGAGGCAACGGTAGTAGGAGGTAAAGTTTCTACCGCGCAGGCAACCATTACGGGCTGGAGCTATGACGATACGCTTAACGAAGACGTATATAAGGAAGTAGCAACACTTACTTACACCGACAACAACGGCGACGCGTCGTTTGTTGGTATCCTTGAAGAAGAAAGCAAGATAACGTTGACGGAAGTAAGCAATGCGAACGGCGCAACCTGGACGTTGAAGGTTACCAACCTTAAAGGCGGTGAAAGCGGTGACGAAAGCGTAGATATGGCAACGGGTACGTTTAGCTTTGTGCAGAACGATACGCAGGTTACTTATACAGCAGATTTGGTTATTCATGAAAACGAGATTGGCGACGTGCTCGACTTCGAGGCAACGATTGACAACGGCGAAATCGTATCTTACAACTTCGCAATGAGAGAGTTTGGGGGCAGAAGCAGTTATGATGGTCACGAATATGAAATGGATGGCGTTAAATATCGTGACTCCGTAACCTATGAGGCGGATGCCAAGTTTGAAATTTCTTATGAAAACAACAAGCTTACTTACTCGTTGGTTTACAATGAATTAAAAACGGAATTGACGGAATCTTACGATGAAACGAATGACGTATGGAAAGTAGAAAGCGGTAGTAGTGAACCCGAGTTTTCGATAAATTTCTCCGTGGAAATGACGGACGACAGCGTTTTGGTAAACGTAAACGGCATGGAAATCGACCTCGGCGTATTGGAGAACGGTTTGGAAATTGCCGTTAATGCGGAAGGCGTAGCGGAAGGCGTTATCACCGTAACGGTAGTGGACGGCGTATTGCATATCGAATACGACCTTGAAACGGTTATGGTAGATTACAATACGTGGATTGAAGGTGCAGGTGGCATCTCCGTTTCCCTTTCTATTTCCTAATCTTACAAAAAAAGTTTTGCCAAAAATTGAAAGGGCAGAAGGCAAAGCCGACTGGTAACACAGTCGGCTTTTGTCCAATTTTCAAGGTGGAATTATATGAAAAACAGGTTTTTTAAACGGGCGACGGTTTTGCTTACCGTACTTTGCGCGTGTGCTTTTGTCGGGTGCAGAGCGAAAGCGGATTCCGCGCCGTATAGCGGTATCGCCATTTCACAAGAAAATACGCATTCTCACGAAACGGAGGCGTATGCCGAAACCGTTATCTTTTCGGTGCTAAAATATGCAACGCATAAGAAAACGGGCATTGAACCGAATGCCGTTACCGTTGAAAAACTGAAAAAAATATCGAAAAACGTACAAGCGATTATGGTAAGCTCGCCTATCCACGAGGATTTATACCGTAAAGTTTTAGAAAAAGTGAAAAGCGCGAGCGAAGCCGTGGTGGACGAAGTGCTTGCGTATCAAGAAAGCGGTGGGACGGAAAACGCTTTATCGGCGACGAAAGCGTTGTATCTCGACTTATCCGCCATAGTGGGCGTTGATTACGTAGGGGAAACGCTGTACGAGTTGTGCGTGTACCTTTATCAATATCAATACGACGAAACTATGGCAAATTATGAAAAGTACGGTTATCCGTACTTGAAACTAGACGCCGAACGCTATCAAGCAGAACAAACTGCCTTGAAAAACGGAATTGGCAAACGCAATTTTACCACCGTATTAAAAAGCGGTTTTGCTTTTGCGGATTTGTTGCTTAGCGAAGGGTTGCAATCGGACAAAATTTCCGCTTTTACGGATACGGAAATTTTACTTTTCCTACAAAATTTAGGGCTTTCTTCCCTGTCCGTGACGGAGGAGGGGTGGCAGTTCATTTTATCTCGCGCAATTCCTGACGAGGGGGGTACGTACGCGACGAAGTTATTAAATCTTTTAAAAGCACACGACTTGTCGGAGGGGGCAAAGGCAACGAAATTAGGCGTAGAATTGCTCTCTAATACGATAAATAAACTTACCCAATCGGATACCGCGTTGCTTAAGAACGGAGATTTTCATTCGTTGATACAATCGGCGTTTCAGCGGTTTGACGAAACGGATTGGGCTTTATGGGAGCAAATGACGGCGATTTCGTTGGAAACGGAATATTACGACGAGGAAGCCGTTCAAACATACGGCGACGCGTACGTGCAATATAAAGAAAATTTGGCTGTATATACGCTGGCGGATTTGCGTGTGGCGGTTTTGCAGGATAATTTTTACGAAGTGTTAAAGGGGTATATTGCAGGGATTTCCCCCGCAATTTCTTACGGTATGGCATTATGATTAAGGCAAGCGGTATTCAAAAAAGCTACAACGACGAAAAAGTATTAAAAGGTGTTTCCTTAGAAATAAAGGCAGGGGAATTTGTGTCTATTATGGGGGAAAGCGGTAGCGGTAAAAGCACGCTCTTGTCCATTTTAGGTGGTTTTCTCGCGCCCGACGCAGGTCAAGTGACTTGGTGGGGTGAGGACGTTTCTACCTTTAGCAACAACCGTTTGGCGCAAATAAGAAGTACCGAGGTGGGTTTTGTTTTTCAATTTTTCCGCTTGATTCCTACTTTAACCGTGCAGGACAACTTATACCTACCGGCAACGCTTGGCAAAAAGATGTCGCAAAACACGCGTGAGTACGTGGCGGAATTGGTGGAAGAATTAAACTTGTCAGGATTATTAAAGAAATATCCTACGCAACTTTCGGGTGGTCAATGTCAGCGTGTGGCAATCATTCGCGCGTTAGCATACAAGCCGTCTTTGGTGATTTTGGACGAACCGACCGGCGCGCTGGATAGCAGTATGGAAGAAAAGGTAATGGCTTTGCTTTCTAAGGTGAATCGCGTACATAGTACCGCCATCGTGCAGGTAACGCACAGTAAAAAGGTGGCGGATTACGGCAATAGAATTATATATTTAAAGGACGGGGAAATTACGAATGAAACTGTTTTTTAAGCACTTAGCGCGTGCTATCGTAAAAAAACCGTTACAACCGATTATCCTCGTCTTTACGTTGACGATGGCGATTGCGGTGACGATATTTTCTCTTGCGATGCGCAAAGGCTTGGAGGAAGAAGTTCGCTTAAGTCAGTCGGCAAGATACGGCAACGCGCAAATCACCGTCGGATTAAACGGTACGGTGGATTCTCGCTTTATGTTTGCGGAAGACGCGGAAACGGTATTGGAAGGGAACGCCGTTGCCGTCGGGACTTTTGAGCTACCCTTAGCCATGGGCGAAGAGCGAAAAACGGTTTTTGGCGTCGCATGCGAATTTACGAAGATTGGAAAAATTTTTGATTTTACGTTTACCGAATACGGCACCGTGACGCCGTCCATGCTTGGCTATGCGGCGTTCGTTACACAAGCGTTTGTAGAAGAAAACGGTTTAAGGCTTGGCGATGATTTTACGGTAACGGCGTTCGGCTCGGAAAAAACGTATAAAGTATGCGGTATCGCACAGCATTCTTTTATGGACGGCTATGACGTGATGGTGGATATTACGGGCGTTGTTCGTTTGCTTACGGACGGCTCGCCGTTGCTTTCTGCGTTGGGCGACGCGTTTAAGCCTAACAGTACCATTTACGTGCGTTTGCTTGGTGGCGTTTCGGTGTCGGATTGTATAGAAAAATTACAAGAAGACGAGCGGTTCGCAGGGAAGACGGTGACGGACGTGTCCCAAGTGTTGCGCATAAAAACCAACGCGGATACTCTCGGTTATATCATTGACGTGTCGGCGTTGTTGGCGGCGTTGATTGCCTCAAGTGTCACGTTTTGTTGCTTTTATATTATCGCGTCCGAACGCACGGAGGAAAACTATGCGTTTACGCTGTCGGGAGCGAAACCGTGGAAACTGCGTTTGTTGCAGTACGCGGAAATCACGGCGTATTGGGTAATGGGGGCGGTGCTTGGCTGTTTGCTTGCAATGCCTTTGACGGGCGCTTTGTTTGCTTTGGTGGGGTTCCGCTACGCAAGGACGGTGTTAACGCTATGGCAAATGGCGTTGGGGGCAGGCATTATGCTACTCGTATCTTTGGCAACCGTCACGACGTTTATCGGAGCGCAAATAGTAAAACGGAAAAACAGCGTTGAAAATCAAGTGGAAAACAAGGTGGTTTTATGGGCGTTTTTATGCGTGACGGCGTTGAGTATTTTCACGTTCATTGCGCCCATGGGTATCCGCTTTTGGGTATATATCGCTTTGGTGTTGGTAATCTGTTTCTTCCTTTTTGTCGCAATGCCTGCGTTGATAAAACGGTTGACGAAAAAAATAAACGCCTCGTTCGAAAAACGGTTTTTTACCACCTACCGTTTAAGACGTACGCCCTTGCGGTACGCGGTGAAAAATATTTTCTCGGTGAAAATTTTACACAATATTTCCCGTTTGGTGGCGTTATTGACTTGTATATTGCTAACCTCTTCTCTAATGATTGCGTCGGCGTTTGGAAACACGCAAGCCGTGTACCGCTTTTTCAACGGCGATTACGTCGTTATTAACGCCACGGAAAGTTGCACGGAAAAAGTGTCGCAATGCGAAACCGTGCAGGATTCCGTTCGTATATTCTTAGGCGAAGCGGATAACGCTCGAATGGCGTCTGCGGACAACCTTTCGGTGTTTTCCGAAACGCTGGGAATGGAAAGATTGCCCCAAGGCAATCAGGCGTTTTTGACGTCGGGTTTGGCGAAACAGAATTCCTTAAAAGTGGGGGATAGCTTTACGTTGACAATCGACGGACGGGAGGTAGAGCTAACGGTGGCGGAGATTATAAAATCGGGTATGTCCGTCGTTTTGTTCGATTGCGAGTATTTTGGTATCCCTTACAATATGATGGTGCTCAGCGGTGCGGACGGAGTTTCCCAAGGCGCGCTTTTGCAAGACGTTATGGACAAAATCGCGTTAGAGCTTGCCACCGTTATACCTTTGGAGAGTCTGTTTGAGGATAGGCTGGCGACGGTGCATATCTGTTTGAAACTTGGGATGATGTTCTTGATGATGGTTATCGTTTTTGCCAGCGTAGGAATGTTAGATAATCTATATGAAAGTTATCGTGCGCGTCGCGACGAATTTGATTTATACGCTTGTTCGGGAATGTCGGAAAAAGAAATCCGCCGTATGAAAGGGTGGGAAATTGTATGGACTTTTGGTTGCGGTATTGCGCTTGGTATCATCGGGTTTGTCGTGCTGTCGTTTGCCTGCAACGCGTGTTTCCATGCGTTTGGATTTGAAACGTTTCTTAACGTGGGCGTTTTCTTTCACAACGTAAGTTGAACCGAAAGGTTTTGACTTGCGTTGTTTTTCTTTGAAAAATCGCAAAGGACGTCTTCGTTAAAAGGATAGAAAGTCCTCCTTTTCGTCGCTTGACAAAATTTGCGTTTTGTAGTATAATACGATTGAAAAAATTTGCAAAGGCGGAAAGGGGTATGAAAACGGACGAATATATCTATTTTTTATTAGAGAAAAGCAAAACGGACAAAGAAAAATTCCGTCGTTTGACACCGCTTGGCAAGGATTTGGCGGAGAACGTGGTGTTTTCACAAACGCGGGAAAAATCCCTTTTCTTTCGGCATACCTGCGTAACGGGCGTGGGAAGAACGGCGTTTATTAAACGCTTGCTCGTGGCGTTATCCTTTTTCTACGCGAAAACGGAGGCGAATTTTTTAATCGTATCCCCGCGTCAAGATTACGGCGAGCTTATCCGTTTGTACGGTTTGGATTGTACCGTTCCCTTTATCCGCGAAAAAGCCGATTTACAAAGCGTGGAAACTTGTGTGAAAGAACTCGTCAGTTTACATACCCGCGAACGGGGTTGTCCCAAACTCTTTCTCGTTTTGGACGGGTTAGAGGAACTTGACGGTTGCAATAAAAACGGGGATTTGGAGGAATACCGAAACTTTTTCGATTGTATTGCTCGTCAAGAAAATATCGAAGTAATTACGGGTACGGATTTAATCAAAACGATATTCAGCGGTTATCCCGGCGCGTTCGTCGGCGTGGGAAATTGTTTGGTAACCACCCAAGGCAACGACAAAGCGGACGTTACTTTCGTGCAAGACGATTTTTCGCTTTCCCTGCCCGCGCCTATCCGCCATCCCAACGAAC
Organism: Clostridiales bacterium; assembly: GCA_015069285.1. Taxonomy (GTDB): domain Bacteria; phylum Bacillota; class Clostridia; order Christensenellales; family Borkfalkiaceae; genus Scatosoma. Next base: position 7,741 of record SVIX01000037.1, read on the forward strand.
CCTCTTTTACCGAAACGGTGATTTGGGCAAACTCCCAACAAGCCAAAATTCAATCGGGCGAGAACGCGTAAACGAACGGTATGGAAAAGGATAAAATTTTATTTCAACGCATACCTGCTCCCTTGCTTTTATGGTATCGACAAAACAAGCGCGACCTGCCTTGGCGGAACAATCCTACGCCGTACGAGGTGTGGGTGTCTGAAATTATGCTCCAACAAACGCGCGTGGAGGCGGTAAAGGAATACTATTTACGGTTTATTCAAACGCTCCCCACCGTTGCCGATTTGGCGCGTTGCGAGGAGGAAAAACTGCTTAAATTGTGGGAGGGGCTGGGCTATTACAGCCGTGTTCGGAATATGCAAAAAGCCTCGCGCGAGATAATGCTACGCTACGACGGCGAATTTCCGCAAAGCAAGGCGGAACTTTTAACCCTGCCGGGGATTGGCAGTTATACGGCGGGCGCAATTTCGTCCATTGCCTTTGGAAACCCTACCCCCGCGGTGGACGGAAACGTTTTTCGCGTTTTGTCCCGTTTGGCGCAAAACGGTTCGGTGATTTCCGACCCGAAATACCGTAAATATTTAGAAACGGAGCTTTCCGCGGTGTATCCGAAAGAAAAAAAGGCGTGTTCGGAGTTTACGCAAAGCCTGTTTGAGCTTGGCGCGCTCGTATGCAAACCGCAAAACCCCGATTGTGTAAATTGTCCGTTGCGGGAGCTTTGCGAGGCGAATAAACACGGCACGCAAGCGTTGTTTCCCGTTCTGCCCGAAAAGAAAAGCAAGAGAAAGGAAGAAGTGTTCGTATTTTTAATAGAAACGGACGAGGGATTTTGTATACGGCGCAGGGAAAAGGGTGTATTAAAGGGAATGAACGAGTTCCCCTCCCACGTTCGGGTTGACGGGGAAACGCCCGAAAGCGTATTAAACGAATGGGGCGTGTACGAGTTCACGCAAAAGGCGAGCGATAAATATAAACATATTTTTACGCATATTTATTGGGATATTACCTGTATTTGGGTACAAACGGAGAGCGCGCCTTTCGATACTTTTACGCTACGGGAAATAGAGGAAAGCATTTCCCTGCCTACGGCGTTTAAACAATGCATAAAAACAATAAGGAGATAAATATTATGAAAGTATTACTAATAAACGGGAGCTTGCACGAAAAAGGATGCACGTATACGGCGCTTGCCGAAGTGGAAAAAGCGCTTAACGCCAACGGCGTGGAAACGGAAATATATTGGGTGGGACAAAATTCCGTAAGCGGTTGCAAAGGTTGCTGGGCTTGCAAGAAAACGAAAAAATGCGTCATCGACGACGGTGTGAACGAATTCGTGGAGAAATGCGCGGATTTCGACGGCTTCGTATTCGGTTCGCCCGTGTATTACGCTTCGGCGTCGGGCGCGCTCGTATCCTTTATGGACAGAGTATTTTATAGCGGTGGCAAAAATCTTGCCTATAAACCCGCGGCGGCGGTGGTAAGTTGCAGACGCGCAGGCGCAAGCACGACGTTCGACGTAATCAATAAATATTTCACCATCAACAATATGCCCGTCGTGGGTTCGAATTACTGGAACGAAATCCACGGCAACACGGCGGAGGAAACCTCCCAAGACGAAGAGGGCTTGCAAACGATGCGTATTTTGGGCAACAATATGTCGTGGCTTCTCAAATGCCTTGCGCTCGGCAAAGAGGCGGGAATTGAACCCGTACGCGAACGCAAAATTATGACCAATTTCATTCGATAACACAAACGAAAAACGGGCTTACTTTCGAGCAAGCCCGTTTCAATTTATACGGTTGCGCAAAACCAAACGCGTAAGCGTTTTTTGCCGACCGTGTCGGCGCAAACAAAAGGTCAAGGGAATTATTCCCTTGCGGGAGGTTGAGGGCAGAGCCCTCGCAAAAAAGCCTTCCAACAAGCAACCGCAGGTTGCGCAAAACCAAACGCGTAAGCGTTTTTTGCCGACCGCGTCGGCGTAAACAAAAGGTCAAAGGGATTATTCCCTTTTGCAAGATTGAAATAAATTCGGTTGAATTTACGCCCGTACGGTTCGTTTTTATGCGGAATAAACACTTCCCGAAAAAATTTCATACAATAAAAGTGAAAAAAATTATATCAAATTCTTGACAGTCGTCAGGGGAGAGGTGTATAATAATAACGTTGGACAAAAAATAATTTATCGTGAGGAGGGAAGTAGGGGGATGTATACAACAAAAGAACTTTTTGATTTGGAAAAGACGCAAGCGCAAGCGTATTTATCGCAATTCGTCTATCCGTGGGAGGCGTTGCAGGGATTAAAAACCTTTATTTTGCAGTTGGGCGCAACGCTGGATGAAACGCAGTATCAAGAAATCGCGCCTCAAGTTTGGGCGCATAAAAGCGCGGAAATCGCGCCAACTGCCTATTTGGGCGCGCCGTGTATTATCGGCGAAGGAACGCAAATTCGGCATTGCGCGTTCATTCGCGGTAGCGCGCTTATCGGTAAAAATTGTGTTGTGGGCAATTCGGTAGAAATAAAGAACGCCGTCCTGTTCGACGGGGCGCAAGTACCGCATTTCAATTACGTGGGGGACAGTATCTTAGGTTACAAAGCGCATTTGGGGGCGGGCGCGATAACCTCTAACGTGAAATCGGATAAAACGCTCGTTTGTGTGAAAGAGGGGGATACCGTAATCCCTACGGGCTTGAAAAAGTTCGGCGCAATGGTGGGTGATTTTGTGGAAGTGGGGTGCAACAGCGTGCTCAACCCCGGAACGGTAATCGGAAAAAACAGTCGAGTCTATCCCCTTTCGCGCGTACGCGGTACGGTGCAGGAAAGTTGTATTTATAAAAATCAGGGCGAAGTTACGCCTATACAATAAAATAAAAGAGAGGGGGAAGTAAAAAATGGGAAAATATTTTGGTACGGACGGATTCCGTGGCAAGGCAAACGAAAACTTAACGGCGGAACACGCCTTTAAGATTGGCAGATTTTTGGGTTGGTATTACTCGAACAAGAAAGACGAACGCGCGAAAATCGTTATCGGGAAGGATACGCGCCGTTCGGGGTATATGTTCGAATACGCGTTAGTGGGCGGTATCGTATCGTCGGGCGCGGACGCGTATTTATTGCACGTTACCACGACGCCGTCGGTGGCGTATTGCGTGCGGACGGAGGGGTTTGATTGCGGGATTATGATTTCCGCTAGCCATAACCCTTTTTACGATAACGGTATTAAACTTTTTAACGACCAAGGCGAAAAAATGGACGATGAAACGACCTTACTCGTCGAAGACTATCTCGACGGGAAACTGCCCGAAGTCCCGTATGCGAAACGGGAAAAAATCGGCAGAACGGTGGATTTTTCGGCGGGACGCAACCGCTATATCGGCTATTTAATTTCCTTAGGTCTTTTTTCTTTCAAGGGCTGGAAAATCGGACTCGATTGCGCGAACGGTAGCGCGTGGAATATCGCCAAAGGTGTGTTTGACGCGTTGGGCGCAACGACGTACGTGTTCGGCGCAGAACCCGACGGTACGAACATCAACGACGGCGTGGGTTCGACGCATATAGAAGCCCTTCAAAAATTCGTCGTGGAAAACGGTCTGGACGTGGGGTTTGCCTACGACGGCGACGCGGACAGATGCTTGTGCGTGGACGAAAACGGAAAGGTCGTAGACGGCGACGCGATTATGTATTTTTACGGTAAATATATGAAAGAACAAGGCAAGCTCGCCGATAACACCGTAGTAACGACGGTAATGTCCAACTTCGGATTGTATAAAGCGTTGGAGCGTGAGGGGATACGTTGCGAAAAAACGGCGGTGGGCGACAGGTTCGTTGCCGAAAGAATGAAAGAGGGCGGATATATGATAGGCGGTGAACAGTCCGGTCATATTATTTTCGCCAAATACGCAGGTACGGGCGACGGGGTATTGACGAGCTTAAAAGTAATGCAAGCGATGATAGATAAAAAAGCAAAACTTTCCAAACTCACCGAGGGCTTTGAAAGATACCCGCAGGTATTAAAAAACGCGCGGGTAAAAGACAAAGCGCAAGCGCGCGCGGACGAAGAGGTGCAAAAGAAGGTAAAAGAAATAGAAACGCGTTTGGGGGATAGCGGTCGGATTTTAGTACGGGAATCGGGCACGGAACCCGTTTTGCGCGTAATGGTAGAGGCGCAAACGGAGCAAACCTGTCAAACTTGCGTGGACGAGGTATTGGAAATTTTGAAGAGAAAGGGACATATTGAAAACTAAGGCTCGCTCTCACACTTGGTTGATTTTTTACGCAAAAATCCTACGAAATACTTCGTATTTTGCTCGCTTTCGTACAAGTTAAGTACGCGCGCTCACAAAATACTTGTCTTTCTTGTATTTTTCTCGTAAAACGCAAAAATCCTACGAAAATAGATTTTTCGTTAAGCAACCGTTCTTTGTGAGATAGCCAAAACGAACGAACGATAACCGCCTTGAAATCTTACGACTCCAAGGCGGTTACCTATATGATAAGGGGGAAAATGATGAGCAGTATGTTTGATTGAATTTCCTCAATCAATTTACAAATATAGTATACTTTATTTTTTGTAAAATGTAAACGATTTGAAAAAAAATTTCTGAAAATATATTTTTTGTACCCAAACGAACATTTTTTGTGCAAAAATGACGGAATTTATCAGAAAATTTTTTAAAGGAATTTTTATTTCGGTTATTGACAATTAAGGCGGTATATGTTATAATACTTATACTAAATTTTTAATTTGGAGGATTTATCTTATGAAAAAATTTCTTTGCGCTCTTTTGGCGTTGACGGCTGTTTTCTGTTTTGCTGGTTGTGAGAACGACAAGTGCGATATTTGCGAAAAGAAAACGGAAGATTGTAAAGTTTACGAAGACCTTGATAATCAAGAACTTTGCCCTGAATGCGCGGCGAAAGAAGCTCTTAAAAAAGGGATTGATAATATTTTCGGTTAATCCAAAACAAAGCAAGAAAAAACACCCGTTTGACCAAACGGGTGTTTTTTTGTGATTAAATTCTTCTTTATGCTTTTGCAAACAAAAGATGTCTGAAAAGAATAAGCCAAATGAAATCGAGAATACCGATAGCGATACCGGAAGGAATCGTAACGAGGATTGCGAAAATCAACGTCAAAAGGCTCTTCGTTTTCAACCATGCCGACCAGCGGATAAGGATTTCTACTATCCAGTTTACGAAGGGGATAAGAAGCAAAATCAGCTGAATCAAAAGGTTTTGTTTATAAAACCATTTAGCAAAATTTCCCATAAAGTTTTACCTCCAAAAGTATTTTGTACTTTTATTATACTATAACTTTGGGGGATTGTCAACAACTCAACGAAAAATTTTTCCCCTCAACGGCAAGAATTTTGTGGAAATTTATTTTTCTTCGTCGTCTTTCGTCGAGGAAAGGAATCCGTCGTCCTTAAAACGCTCGTTTTTTTCTTTGGAAAAGTCTTGGCTTTGCTTGCAAAGTAGCATCAACAGGAAAAAAAGTACGGCAAAAAGTCCGCATCCACCTGCATATCCCCAGCCTAAAAATATGCCTACGGGGAAGATGGAGGCGATAAATACCGCGGAAATTACGGTGAATAAAATCCGAAGGGTCGTCAACATAGTATCGTGCTCCTATATATAATTATATATATATTGTATCACGCGCGTGCGTGAAAGTCAAGAAAAATGCGTTTTACGCTTGACTTTTTTTATTGACGCTTGTATAATGTATAGAACGAATGAAGGAGTATTTTATGGAAGGTGCTGTTTTAAAAATAGATACGCATTTACATTCGAGCGCGATTAGCGTATGCAGTCGGGTGAACTATAAACAACTGATTGACAAAAAAATTGCGCAAGGCTACGACGGAGGGGTTTTAACCAATCATTGCGATTCCCTTTATTACGAGGAGGCGGACCACGACGCGTTTATGCGGAAGTTCGTTGCCGAATTTGAGCGCGCGGAGGCGTACGCGACCCAAAAAGGATTTTTGCTTTGGTTGGGCTTGGAAGTTACTTTGCACAACCCGTGGTACGCGCATTGGTTGGTGTTCGGCGCAACCAAAGAATTGCTCCTTACCTCGCCCTGCTTTCACGCCCTTAAACAGTCGGAGCTTTTCGAGTATTGCCAAAAGAACGGATTGACGCTCGTTCAAGCGCATCCCTATCGCTACGGCGGAAAACCGATTGCGCCCGCGTTTACGCACGGTTTGGAAATTAATTGCTCGGACGGGGATTTACAACGAGCGGAAGAAATCGTGGCGGTGGCAAAAACGAACGGACTTCTCGTGACCTGCGGTACGGATTATCACGGCTTGAATAAATTCGTCGGCGGAATGTGCGTGCCCGATTGGGTGAAAACGGGCGCGGAGTTTAATAAGTATTTGCGCCAAACGGAGGAAACGACGGTCTTTTTGGAGGATAAAGTTTTGAGATTGCCTGCATTCCCCCCTAAAAAGTGACTGAAAAAAATTTTTTAAAAAAAATAAAAAAAATTAAAAAAACATTGAAAAAACAGTTGACAAAGGTATAAGGGATGTGGTAATATATACAAGCTGTCACCGCGAGAGGGCAGTAAAGCTAAGCTGAAGCTTAGCGAA
>SVIX01000038.1 GCA_015069285.1 Clostridiales bacterium
AATGAAGGATGCTGCATATCAATACGTTTTGAAATATTTAAATAAAGGCGGAAAAGCGATGGTATCGAAGAATTGCCCTGAACATATATCGGGATGGGTGAAAAGAGGAGAATTGCTGTGTGAGATGGAAAAGAGAGAAAATCGTTACATAGCATATCCCGACGTAAAAATTATAGTAGACGGAACAGGCGAAGTTGTGATGGTAGACGAAAGGAAACCGCAGGAAGCACTGCGCAAAATCCAAAACGGCGGATGATAATTACAAATCGTTATTATTGAAAAGAAAAAGGCAAAAAAGTAACGCGTTGATTCGCCAAGCGGGTCAGCGGCGAACAACGCGTTTTTGCCGCTTTCAATCGGTTTGTTTATCGGTCAAGTTGGGTGCGCAGAACGTGCCCATTCGGCGAGCGAAGCGAGCCGACTTGTATATATGGGCACGTTCTGCGCTCATTGAGCTATTTTTTCAAGTTTTTAGATGAAAAATTTGGGGCGTTGAGTTCGCCTAAAAAGGCTCAAAAAATATTAAATTTAAGGAGAATTTTTTATGATTATTAAAACTTTAGCACAAAAAAATTTAGTGGTATGCCCTTATTGTGGGGGTGAGTATGAAGCGACGTCGTTTCCCATTGTAAATGCGTGTACGACGCCCAAAATTGCGATGAGGGTTATAGAGAGTAATTTTCTCGTAACCTGTCCCCATTGCGAGAAAAAGTCGTTGTTGATACATCCGATGTATTATTTTGACGTGGAGCGAAATATTGCGTTGGTGTATTCGCGGTATTGGAATCAAGCCAAGAAGATGGCAAAAGACATTGTCCCCGTTCCAATCGGGAAAAATGGTAAGCCTATCAAAATCAAAACTTATAGTGAATGGTGTGATTATAACCTTGCAATGTGTGAGTATTATGTTAGTGCGGAACGTCGAGCTAAAAAGGTGCAAAAACAGCCTAAAAACGCTTGCGATTTATCCGTTTGGGCAAATACTCGTCTATGGCAAAATTAAAGGAAATAGGAGGGGTGTAGATGTCGAAAAAGAAAAATAATACGGGTATTCCTGATTTCGAACTCGAATCTTTGGCGCGTATGCTCCTGCCGAAAATCCAAGAAATGTTCAAGGACGAGCAGGTGCAGAAAGAGTTTGAAAAGTGGAAAGCCGAAAGGGAGGCAAATAAATTGAAGAAATAATACAATGAGCATTTCGCATTGAAATAATTAAAAAGAATTGACAAATATTGAAAAGTATGGTATAATAAGATAAAAGAAATTAGAAATAGATATTACATAAGTTACGCGAGGTGCTATGATGAATGAAAAGATTTTAGGCATTAGGTTAAAGCAATTACGTGAAAAGACTGGCTTATCCCAAGCGAAATTTGCCAAAGTGCTCGGTGGAGTAAGCCAGCCTGTAATTGCGAGATACGAAACGGGGGATTTCTTTCCGTCTTATCCAGTTTTGATAAAAATAGCCGATTACTTTAACGTATCAACGGACTATTTGCTTGGAAGGACGGATAATCCCGCAGGGAAATTGTATACGCAAGCGGAATCAGGGGATAAGGTGGACGATTTCATTGAAATGTGTTTTGATCCGACGACGCAGGCGAACGCAAGGTTGAAAGAAATGTTACGAAAAATGATGGAGGAAAAATAAGGAAGAATGAAAGCAGTAATTTATGCACGCTTTTCTTCGGATAAACAAAATGAGGCGAGTATAGAAGGTCAACTTCGAGAATGCATGGATTACGCGGAAAGAACGGGGATTACGGTTATCGGGAATTATATCGACAGAGCGTTGTCGGCGAGAACGGATAACCGCCCCGAATTTCGGCGGATGATTAAAGACAGCGCGAAAGGCTGTTTTGACGTTGTTCTCGTTTGGAAATTGGATAGATTTTCGCGTGACCGATACGACTCGGCGCATTATAAACATATTTTGAAGAAAAACGGCGTTAAGGTGATTTCCGCAAAGGAAAATATAAGCGAAGGTCCGGAAGGGATAATATTGGAATCCATGCTGGAAGGTATGGCGGAATATTACTCGGCGGAACTTGCCGTGAAAGTAAAACGCGGTATGATGGAAAACGCCCTGAAAGGCAAGGTCAATGGTGGGAAACCGCCGTATGGGTATTATGTAGATAAAGAACGGTATCTTTGCGTGAATGAAACGACGGCTCCGATTGTCAAAGAAATCTTCCGTATGTACGCGGAGGGGAAGCTCGTAAGAGAGATTCTTGCGTATTTGGACGAACACAGTATCCGTACGACAAACGGGAAAAAGTTTACGTTTAGCATTTTGCAGAAGATGTTAGGTAGCCGACGTTACATAGGGGAATATAAATACGGGGAAGTAGTTATCCCCAATGCCGTGCCTGCGATTATTGATGAAACGTTGTTTGAAAAAGTGCAACGGCGGTTAGAAAAGAATAGGCGAGCTGCGGCGAGTGGAAAAGCGAAAGAGGATTATCTTTTAACGACCAAGCTTTTCTGTGGTAAATGCGGTGTGTATATGGTCGGGGAATCGGGTGTAAGCCGTGGTAAAGAAATCTATCGTTATTATAAATGTGTAAATGCGCGCAAGCACACTTGTGATAAAAAGACTGTCCGAAAAGAGTGGATAGAAAGCTTGGCAGTGCAAAAGGCGTTTGAAATCGTCAACGATGAAAAAATCGTGGATTATCTCGTGGATAAGCTGTTTGAAATGCAAGGCACAGCAAATCCCCGTTTACCGCAATTAAAGGCACAAATGGCGGACGTTTTGAAAAAGATTGAAAATATCATTCAAGCGATAGAGCAGGGGATTATTTTCGAGTCTACGCGTGATAGGTTGGCGGAACTTGAAAAACAAAAAAGTGAACTGGAAATTTCTATCTTGGAAGAACAAATTGAAAGACCGCTTTTAACGCAAGAACAGATACGCTTTGGGATAGAGCGTTTTAGAAAACTAAATATCGAGAAGGAAGAGGATAAAAAGTGTTTGATTGATAATTTCATCAACGCCATTTATCTTTATGACGATAAAATAACGTTTACCTTCAATTATAAAGACGGAACAAAAACGGTACTCTTGTCAGAGTGTGATTTTACGTCCGTCGGTTCGGATACTGATTGCTTCGGTCCACCACAAAACAGCACCTCGTTTGAGGTGCTGTTTTGTGGTATGTAGGTAGTCGCTCGAACCACCGCTGCGGTGGGGCGGGCAAGCGTAGCCCCGCGTATTACAAAAATAAAAGCGCATTTGTTTTAGGCGAAGCGACGCCTTGGTGGCTTGTCCACCAATACCACCTCTGCCCACCATAAAGAAACCATAATATTGATACGAAAAATATCGGGATTATGGCTTTTTTATTGCCAAAATGGGGGTGTTTTGCCCTTTTTCATAGGTTTTACAGCAAAAATTTAGGCTTGCCGGGTAATTTTCGTCCTCGCAAGCCTTTTTTATTTTTAGCCGTCTAATACAAATCGTTCATTTGATACCCCTTTCGTTCAATTTATGGGGTATCGTTCAATTATTGTCTTTTTATAAAAATTTCTCTTTTTATACTCAAAACTATTGAAATATTTTTTGAAAAGGTGTATAATAAATATGCTACACAAACTGAATAGTTAGAATTGGTGGTATCTTTTTTCTTTATGGGATAATTATACCCTTTTTTCGCCATAATTACTTTTATGAATTTGGTAAAATCGCAAATTCCACGAAGTGATTATGGTAGAGATACTCTAATTCTATCTTCAGTTTGTGTAGCGACAATCGGGTTTGCGTTTTTGGTGCGCTAACTTCGGTCGGCGCATTTTTTTTATTTACAGGCAAGGTGCCACAATGCGATTTCTCGCCACTATTTTAGCCTTTTTTATCTTCTCGTTTAACCTATCGGCGGTTACAGTAAACGCCGACAATACGGTGTACGAGCCAAGAGTATATATTACCGAAACAGGCTCCTACTATCATAGCGCGGACTGTCATTATTTGCGACGTTCAAAAATAGCAATCGGTTTATATCAAGCAAAAGAGAATGGATATTCCGCCTGTTCCTACTGTGGTGGCAAATCCGACGGCTGGGATTATTTTGCGGACAGCGATTATACCGCACCCGACGACGCGCCAAGTATAGGCTATCCCCAAACCGACAATCAGCAAAGCGAAACGCAAAGTAATAAAAAGGATAGTACCAATAACAACGAGTGGCTGGGTATAATCGTTTTTATCGGGCTAATCGTATTTGTTATTGTAAAAATTAAAAACGAGAAAAACAACAAATAGGAGGTATTTTCTATAAAAAAACGCTTTTTATCTATCATTTTCGCAATTATGCTTATTTGCACGCTTTTTGCAGGGTGCAAAGAAGATACGCACACCGTAAAAGCAATGTCGCCTACTATGCCCTATCCAAAATCCATATTGGAAATTGCTGGCGACGGGAACACGCGCTATTTGTACCACGTTGCAACCGTTGAGGTGGAGGATGGCGACGTTATCGGCAATATAGATTTAGGCGGTTATAACAAGCATTGGCGGTTTTTAGGTTGGTACACCGACGAAAGTTACACCTATCAATGGAATACCGCCACCGACGAGGTACATTCCGATTTGACGCTGTATGCAAAATGGGAAGAAATAGGAGAATAAACGTAACCAGGCACCCCGAAAGGTGCCTGGTTTCCTTATACAATAAGACGGTTACAATTTGTAACCGTTTGGCGAACAAGATAATTAAGGACAACGCTCAAACGCGGTTCTTTTATTATGCAACAAAATGCGAGGATACAATTAAATTTCTATGCGGAGTAGAATACGCACCTCCAAAGCTTGCGTAAACTTTGGAGGTGCGTTCTTTATAAGGAAAAAAATTTATAGAGTTTTACCCAATTAAGTTCTGCGCGTTAGTCCTCTCTTTGGAAAAATTCGCGGAAAGATATCGGGTTTTTGCCTTTGCTTTCAATTTTTCCAAGGATAAGTTTTACAACGCTCCGTTGTAAAGTGGGCGCCGTGCCGAAGGCGTTTATATACGTTTTTGCGTAGGGGAAATCAAAAAGTTTATACGGGTCGTCTAATCCCACGAAAACGACGTTCGGGTGTTGTAAGACGTAACCGCGCCAAAACGCCATGATATTATCCCAACCTACTCGTAAAGTCGAGCCGTGTATATCGGCGTGGCAGGGGATAACAACTAAATCGAAATCGTCCAAAATTTCTTTGAGTTGTTTATGCTTAGCAAAAAACATAGAGGTTACTTGCCAACCTTGTTCTTGGAATTCTTTTTCCATAATCTCAAAGGGATGGTTATTGGGCTTATCGTTAAAGCAACTACCGCCGACTTTCACGATTAAAACCTTACCGTTCTCTTTTTTTACGGGCAATACGCCTACGTTGTTTCGTACGATTTTCACGGCGTTGTCTGCAATTTTTTGCGATAACGCTTCAAGTTCTTGTATATCGCTTTCAACGTCTTGAATATCGTCCTCAACGTTAGTTTCTTCAAACAAACGAGCTTTTTCTTTTAACTTCATTACACGGTAAACCGCATCTCTCATTCTTTCAATGGGTATTTCTCCTGTTTTTACGGCTTCAAGAAGATAATCGTATTCTTGAGGCTCAGGGAATAAAACGAGGTCACCGCCCGCTTTAATAAAAGATATTGCGAGTTTATTGAAAGGTACTCTTGAACAAGCGCCAATCATACTCATAGCGTCGGAAATAATACAACCTTCAAAACCCAGCTCGCCTTTGAGTAAATCCGTCATAAGATTTTTACTCAGCGTTCCGGGGAGCGCGCCGTATTCGTCTATTTCATCAGGTTGGAAAGCGGGGCAGGAAATATGTCCGACCATAACGGACGCTACGCCTTCTTTAAACAGCGCTTTATATACTTTCCCGTAGGTGTTCATCCATTCTTCTTTGGAAAGGCTATTGACGCTCGTCAAAAAGTGTTGATTGCGTTCGTCGACGCCGTCGCCGGGGAAATGTTTGAGGGTAGCCATTAAGTAGCCGTTTTTTTGCATACCGCGCGCGTATGCGCCTGCAATGCGTATGACGCGGTCAGGGTCATCGGAAAGACTTCTTACATGGGTTAAAGGATTTCTGAAATTTATATTTAAATCAGCGACGGGGCTTAACGTATAATGCATACCGCAGTATTTTCTCGCGATACGCGCGGTTAATTCGCCTGCCCGTTCAATTAACGCGGTGTCGTTACAAGCCGACCACGCCATTGGGTTCGGTAATTGAGGCAGACCTTGACAATAAGACCCCGGACCGTGTTCAATATCCGTGCAGGTCAATAAGGGGTAGCCCGTTAATTCCGTGGCGTATTTTTGATAAAGTCTATCCTGTTCCACTTTCTTTTTTAATTTTTCTCTATCGGGTTCGGGCGTTCCGCACAAAAAGAGCGAACCGGGGCGTATATGGCGAATAACCTCGTAAGTTTCTTCGGGGGTATCGCCCGGTTGTACGTCATAGCATAAAACTTGTCCGCAAAGGTCTTCTATGCTCATTTCATCAACGATTTTTCTAATATCCATATTTTTATCTCCCTGATATCATATATAGTATAAAATCATAGTTTCATTATAAAAGAGTCCGCAAAAAAAAGTCAAGTGTATTTTTGTAATTGATTGCAATTAGTTTTGCGATTGGTTGGCCGATTGTTCCGCTTTCTTTTTTGCGTGCTCGTGGCGCGCGCTCGTTTTTCCTTCGGGGTTGATATCACCTGCTTTTAAGAGAGCGATTTTCGTAAGCATCGGTCCGACGAGTTCGTAGATAAGTACGGCGAAAAGGGTGATATTTGCAATAATCGGGAGTCCGAGCTCCGCGCTCTTGATTGCCATACCCAACGCCACGCCTGCTTGAGGAAGAAGGGTAACGCCCAAATATTTAACGATATTATCGTCGCATTTCGTCCATTTTGCGCTTAAAAACGCGCCCGTGTATTTGCCTGCCGAACGGCTAATAATGTATACGATACCGATTAAAACGATGACGATATCCGTGAACACCGAAAGCTCCAATTCCGCACCGCTTAACACGAAGAACAAAACGAATAAAGGCGCGGTCCATCTATCCACCCTGTCCATAAGTTCTTCCGAAAAGTCGCAAATATTGCAGAAAATCGTACCCAGCATCATACAAACGAGCAGGGAGGAAAATCCGATATGTACTTTGCCGATTTCGAATTTAAGCATAGAAAGTCCGATGGTTAAAAACACGAATCCGACGGATACGGCAAGTCGTTTGGAGCGGGAATGAAAAAACCGTTCGCACCACGAAAAGAGGAAACCCATCAACGCGCCCAAACCGAGGGAAAGGACGATTTCGAGTAAGGGGTTGACGAGAATGGATACGATGTCCACGACGCCGGAAAGTAAGGCTTTGGCGACGCCGAAAGAAACGGCGAATAAAATCAAACCCACCGCGTCGTCCAAAGCTACGACGGGTAACAAAATATCCGTCAACGGACCTTTCGCTTTATACTGTTTAACGACCATAAGCGTTGCGGCGGGCGCGGTAGCCGAGGCGATTGCGCCTAAGGTGATTGCCGCGGGCAAAGGAAGTTTTTCGGGAATGATAAAATGTAAGCCGATAAGGCAAGCGTCGACGAGCAAGGTCGCTACGACGGCTTGGAAAATACCGACGACGGTCGCTTGTTTTCCGATTTTTTTCAGTTGCGACAAACGGAATTCGTTGCCGATGGAAAACGCGATAAAGCCCAAAGCCACGTCGCAAAGAAGAGAGTAGCTTTTAATGTCCGCCATACTGATAAAGCCCAAACCTTTCACGCCGAACGCGCCTAAGCAGTACGGACCGATTAAAATACCCGTAATCAAATACGCCGTCACGGCGGGGAGTTGGAGCAATTTTGCCAAACGGGAGAGCATAAGCCCTGCCAAAAGTGCGATAGATAAACTTAAAAGAATGTGCATAATTCGCCTCTGTTTTGTTTATTCGTTTTATAATCGGACATTATTATACTACTAATTTTTCAGAATGGCAAACAAAACGGGCGCAAAAATGAAAATTGCGTGAAAAAATTATAGAGAAAGTATTTACCAAAATGCGCTTGAATGCGTTGAAGTATTTGACAATTTATGCAAAACGCTGTATAATATTGCATAAATAAAATTTATAGAAACGCAAGGAGAAACGGCTATGTATCAAATCGTCGGTAAAAAATCTCTCAATCCTACGGTAACGCAAATGGAAATTTTAGCGCCTTTCGTGGCGAAAAAAGCGCTTGCCGGTCAGTTTATTATTTTACGCGTTTGCGAAGACGGCGAACGTATTCCGCTTACGATTGCGGGGTACGATAGAACCGCGGGTACGGTAACGATTATATTTCAAATCGTCGGCGGAACGACGGAACTGCTTAACCGCAAAAACGTGGGCGAGTATATTCCCGATTTCGTTGGACCTTTGGGAAAACCTACGCATATCGAAAACTTAAAAAAGGTATGCGTCGTCGGCGGCGGCGTCGGTTGCGCAATCGCGTTGCCCGTAGCGCGCGCGTTGAAAGAGCAAGGCGCGCAGGTCACTTCGGTTATCGGGTTTAGAAACAAAGACCTCGTTATTTTAGAAGACGAATTTAAATCCGTTTCCGACGATTTTTATATGATGACGGACGACGGGTCTTACGGTCGGCAAGGCAACGTGTGCGTGCCGTTAAAAGAAATGCTTGAAAAGGGCGAAACGTTTGACGAAGTCATTACCATCGGTCCGCTTATTATGATGAAATTCGTTTGTATGACGACGAAGGAATTCGGCGTAAAAACGATTGCGAGTATGAACCCTATTATGGTCGACGGAACGGGTATGTGTGGCGGTTGCAGATTGACGGTAGGCGGTAAAATGAAATTTGCTTGCGTTGACGGTCCTGAATTCGACGGACACGAAATTGATTTCGACGAAGCGATGAGTCGCGCCCGCACCTATTCTGATTTTGAGGCAAGAGAAAGAGAAAAGACTTGCAACCTTTTCAAACAGGAGGTAAAGTAAGTATGGCAAAGTTTAATATGAGTCCTTTAAAAAACGAAATGCCTACCCAAGACGCGGAAATAAGAAAGGGAAACTTTGAAGAAGTTGCGCTTGGTTATACCGCGGAACAGGCTATCGACGAGGCGAAACGCTGTATCGGATGCAAAAACCGTCCGTGCGTATCCGCCTGTCCCGTCAATATTAAAATCCCCGAATTTATCGCAAAAGTCGCCGAGGGTGATTTTGAAGGTGCGTATCAAATTATCGCGGAAGATTCCGCGCTTCCCGCCGTTTGCGGTCGCGTTTGTCCGCAGGAAACACAATGCGAGGGCAAATGTACCCGAGGCGTAAAAGCGGGTTGCGAGGCGGTGGGTATCGGTCGTTTGGAACGGTTCGTCGCCGATTGGCACAACGAAAACAGTAAGGAAAAACCCGTACCCGTTCCTTCCAATTCGCACAAAGTAGCGGTGGTCGGGAGCGGTCCTGCAGGTTTAACCTGCGCGGGGGATTTGGCGAAAATGGGCTACGACGTTACCGTGTTTGAGGCGTTGCACGTAGCGGGTGGCGTACTCGTATACGGTATTCCCGAATTCCGTTTGCCCAAGGCCATCGTGCAAAAAGAAGTGGAAAATTTAAAGGCGTTGGGCGTAAAAATTCAAACGAATATGGTCATCGGTCGCGTTATCACGATTGAAGAATTGAAGGAAGAGTACGGGTTCGACGCCGTGTTTATCGGTTCGGGCGCAGGGTTGCCTAAATTTATGAATATCCCCGGCGAAAGTTTGAAAGGGGTGTATTCGGCGAACGAGTTCTTGACGCGCTCCAATTTAATGAAAGCGTATCGAGAGGATAGCCGTACGCCCATTCAACGAGGCAAATGCGTGGCAGTCGTCGGAGGCGGTAACGTCGCGATGGACGCGGCGCGGACGGCGAAACGGTTGGGTGCGGAGGTACATATCGTTTACCGCCGTGGCGAGGAGGAGTTGCCCGCCCGTCGCGAGGAGATTGAACACGCGAAAGAAGAAGGGATTATTTTTGATTTATTGACGAATCCTACGCGTATTTTGCCGACGGAAACGCAAGACCCTCGTAGCCCGGATTACGGCTGGGTCAAGGGTATCGAGTGTATAAAAATGGAACTCGGTGAACCGGACGCAAGCGGGCGGCGTTCGCCCAAGGAAATTGCAGGGAGCGAATTCGTCCTCCCCGTAGATTGCGTGATTATGTCGCTCGGTACGTCACCCAATCCCTTGCTTAAAGATACGACGCCCAACTTACAAACGCTACGCCGTGGGGAGATTGCGGTGGACGAAACGGGAAAAACGTCGATTGAAGGCGTGTATTGCGGAGGGGACGCGGCAACGGGCGCCGCGACCGTTATCAAAGCGATGGGCGCAGGGAAAATATCGGCAAAAGCTATTGACGAATATATTAGAAATAAATAAACTCGTTTGCAAAAAATCGCTTGATTTAAAGCGGTTTTTTGCTTTTATAATATGATTGACAAGAAAGGCAAAAAGTGCTATAATGTAAGCTATGGAAAATCTTGGTGGACGAAAATTGAAAGAACGGGTAAGCGTTTCGGCGTTTTTTGACAAAAATCACGCCTTTATTTTCGCGCCCGTAATCGTGCTCGTAGCGTATCTCGTAGCGCTTTGCGCGTACGGCGTTTTTCCGTTTGGAAATAAATATACCGTGGCGAGCTACGATTTATCCGCGCAAATTTGTCCGTTTATCGAGCACCTGTTCGACGTTTTTCAAGGCAAGTCGTCGCTGGCGTATTCGTACGCTATCGTCGGCGGGGCGGACGTTTTGGGTACGTTTTTGTATTTTTTCATCAGTCCCTTTTCCTTTTTGTTTTTACTATTCGGCGACGGGAAAGTGGCACAGGCAAGTAGCGTCGTAATGGTTTGCAAATTAATGGCGATAGCCTTTTCCGGAACTTGGTTTGCTAAAAAACTTTTTCACGGTATTCCCGATTACCTTTGTATTGCTATCGGGGTAACGTACGCCTATTGCGGATATACCTTCGTTGCGAATACCTATATAAATTGGTTGGATTTTTTAATATATTTACCGTTTGCCACGAAAGCCTTTCAACGCTTTGCGCAAACGGGACGGTATTTGCGTTTCTCGCTTTTGATTGCCTGTTGCGTCTATACCTGTTTTTCTATCGCCTGTTTTTCAATGTTTACCGTTTTTCCGTTGCTCGTCTTATACGGATTGCTGTGCGTGGAAAAGCCCAAACGCAACCTCTTTTTGGCAAAACTTTGCGTGGCTTTTTGCGTTGCCTTATTCATAGCCTTGCCCGTATTGTTGCCCGCCCTTTCAGCGTATACAAGGAGCGGTCGAACGGGGGGCTTATTCGAGAATTTTTGGTACGGATTTTCGACGCGTGACGCAGGCGTGATAGGCGAGTTTTCCAATGAACTGTTTATGGAAAAATTCCAAAACGCGTCGTACGCGAAATGGACGTATATAATTGCCGACGGTGCGTTTTTGGCGTTGACGCTCCTTTGGTTTTTGCGCAAAGGCTTGCGCGACCCGTTTGCAAAGTTTATGCTGTTTGCTGGTATATATACGCTACTTCCCGTGCTTGTGGACGAGGCGATGCTCCTTATGAATATGGGTTCGTATATGTCGTACGCTTTGCGGTTCGGGTTTTTGAACGCTTTGTATTTTTTGGGCGGAGCGTGTCTTGCGATAGAAGGGCTGTGCTATAAGAACGGTTGCGCGTTCGACGGCGAGCGTTTATTAAAAGAAAACGAAGAAGACAAGAAAGGCTTGAAAAAGCTGTTTGCGGAGCGAGTTGGGGGTTCACTTGCTTGGACGGTTGCGTTCGTTTGCGTGGGCGTGGCGATAACGGCGTTCTTGCTTTGGTTTATAAGCAACGGGAATTATAAAACGATTTGGGAAAACCTCGTGCAAAATTCGACTTGGAAGAACAATTTAAAAAGTTTTTCCGCGCGGTTTGCACATTCCCTCGGCGGAGCGGAAGTCGTCGGCGTGTTTTGCGTGGCTATCGTCGCGGTCGTCGCGTTCGGGGCGGTGCTCGTTCGACGGAAAAAATTGACGACGCAGGTGTTCGCGATTGCGCTTACGGTTATCGTGGGCACGCAAACGGTATTTTATAATAATCAATTGGTGTTGGGTAACCGTTCCACGCAACATACGGAGTTGGAAATTTATCAAACGCTTTGCGCGAAGATGGACGAATTGTACGAAAACACCGAAGAGGGTAAAATCAACGGCGGGTATTATCGGGTCAAAGATTTCGGCGATAAATTGACGGCGGTTGCGCCTTTTACGGGCGGAAGTAATTCGTTTAGCGTGTTCTCGTCCGTGATTGATAAAGATAATTTTATTATCGGCGAATTGTTCGGCTATAAAGGCAATTTTAAAAATACGCTCAAAAGCGCCCAGAGCGATAGTAAATATAACCTAAGCCCTGAATTCGGGGACTCGTTTTTGGGTTATAAATACTATTTCGTAACGGAAAAGGATAAAACGCGCATAGACGAGGATTCGGAAATGAAAAAATACGTCCGCGCCGTTACGACTTTGAATGAAAACGGAAAGGAAATATATTTAAAGAAAGACGGCTATTACGTGTACGAAAATACGATAGCTTTCCCGTCGGCGTATAAAGTCCAGAGCGGAAATTTCCGTTTTGTAAAACCCAACGAATCAAATGCAACTTACCGCGTGGAAAACCAAAAGGCGTTATACGAATTTTTGAGAGGTAAGGCGCTTAACGGTAGATACGTAGAGGTGGAAACGGCAAAAGAGTTAAGCGAGTATCTTTGGAAAAACTCGGCGAATTTGGAAATAGGCGCAGGAAAAATCACCGCGCGCGTCACCGCGAAAAAAGGCGAAAATTTATTTTTAAATTTCGTGGCGTCGGACGGTTATCGCGTATACGTCAACGGGAAAGAACGACAACTCGTCGATAACGACTTAAAATTTTTGTGCGTGCAACTTGACGAGGGGGAGAACGTCGTGGAGTTTTCTTACCGTTCTCCGCATTGGAAAACGATGGGCGTAGGTTGCCTCGTAGCGCTCGTGGGTTTGTGCGCCGTGGCGTTTGTAGAAAGGACGAAATTCGTGGAAAAACTCGCTCCCGTTATCGCATGGGCGGGGATAGGATTGACGATAGCGGTCGTCGCGTTTTTCGCCATATTTCCGTCGGCAACCTTTGCGGTAAAGCTTGTCAGATTGCTAATGTGATAAATTTTTTTCAAAAAAGTAAAAAAAGGGATAAAAAACGCTTGACTAAACGAGTTTAGGCGTGTATAATTGTTTATGCTGTTGAGCGAGGGAAATCGCAATACGGCGATACATATTGAGGCATAGCGCAGTTTGGTAGCGCGCTTGGTTAGGGACCAAGAGGTCGTGGGTTCAAGTCCCGTTGCCTCAACCAAATAAAGACGCAGATTTTGATACAATAAAAAGTATCGGGTCTGCGTTTTTTATTGCTTTTTAGGGGCATTTTGAGCCTAAAAACGATATTTTCAACAGAAAAAGCCTATT
>SVIX01000039.1 GCA_015069285.1 Clostridiales bacterium
CGTAAAACTCGTCGTCCGTCACTTCTTGATAGTACGATTTTTGTATGCGATTCTTTAATTTTATCAAGGACCGCATTTCTTTATCGAGCGTTACATAATTGACGAATACCCCTGCCAAAAAAGAACCGAGCGCAATTCCTATCGCCGTAAAACAGGCGACGACGCGTTGTTTTTTCGTTTTTTTCGTTACGGGTCGTTCTTCAAGGTTTACGTAGGGATTCCCTTCTTTTTCGGTTTCTTCCCTTTCTTCGTTTTCCGGCATAGTTATCTCCTTACACTCCAAGCAAACGATAAATCAAAGTCAATACTCTAAAAGACACAGCGTCCGGGAAACACCGTATATTTAATCCCGTTGCCTTTTCAATTTTATCCAATCGGTATAAGAGCGTATTACGGTGCATATATAAATTACGCGAAGTTTCGCTGACGTTTAAACTACAATGCAAAAATTCTTCCGCCGTTTCCAACATTTCTTCGTTATCAAAAATTTCGCGGAAGCTTTCGTCGGTAATGTCGTACAAATATTGCGTTAATTTGCTATGGGAAACTTCCTCTAACATTTTTACCAATACAAATTCACGATAAGAATGTACCTTCCCTTTCCGTCCGCTCGTTTCAAATTCGTCGGCGTAACGAATCGCGTTCTCCGCGCGCGCGTACGATTGCGCTATATCTTTTATATCGTGCACCGTCGTACCTACCCCCACTGAAACTTCTACGCCAAGTTCCTCTTCTAAGGATTGCGCTAAAAACTCCGCGTAATCGACGCTGGATTGATATTCCGCGTTATTCTCGTCCACGTATTTTACGAGAACGCAAGTATCTTCACTCATTTTTACGACGGTATCCAAACTGTTGCCGTTGTACTGCCCAATAATAGCCATCGACTCTTCCAACATTTTAGGCACGCGAATTACGAGCGCAAAGCAAGCGTAATCACGAATGGAAAATTTGGTGGCGTATTTATAAATACCGAGCGAAGAACATTCGCCTTGCAATATTTTTTTCAAATACTCCGTTTTGGATAAATCCGATTCTTTTTCCGTAAAGCTTTCAATATACGCAGGGAGCAAGGTTGCGTAATTTTTTTGTATTATCGTCGTGCCTTCTATCGCGCCGACGTACCCCGTACCTTTAAAATAAAATCTAAAGAAGGTAAATTGTCCGTCGTCGGTAACCCCCTCAAACTGCTTTTCACAAACGGGCACGTTTTTAGGACGCGTATTCTCCGCGTAATAGTAAAAATTCACCCCTATTTTTTCCGACGTTTCCTTTGCTATTTTTTCCAATTCATTCATAAGTTTTCACCTCGTTTTACTTTCGTGCGTTTCGCGTAATTTACGCCTACGATACTATTATACCCTAAACAAAAATTTTTTTCAACAATTTTTCGGCAATACGCGTTATATCCGTGAAAAAAAAACAAAATTTTTCAAAGTTTTCACATTTACGAGTAAAAAAATTTTCTTTTCGTATTGACAGAAGATAAGAAAAATGATATAATACAATAAAAGAGTAGCATTTTATACGCGTGTACTCGCACTAATAATAAACAATGATTATATTTTTAGGAGATTTGTTATGACCACCCCTAATACTCCGTCGGTTGTTTACGATACGGTACCTGAAGGATACCCTCCGCATAAAAACAAAAAAACGCAACAACCGCAACCCGTTCCCCATAAAAAGAAGAAAAACGTTTGCGCGCGTTTGTTCGCCGTCGTTTTGCTTGCGCTTTGCGCTCTTCTCCTTCTTTTTCCCGTAAAAATGATGAAAGGAACGGAAGTCGTTAGCTTGTCTTTTTGGGACGCGTTGTCCGATTTGTTTTCGTCAAAGGCGAATAATCTTTTTGGCATTTTACCCTCCTATGCAGATACGGTAAAGTTATCGGGTAAATTTATCGGTTGCGCCTTTTACGTTACGCTCGTAACGTTAGCCGTTTCCGCCGTGTTTTCACTCATCACCGTTTTTTGTTCCAAAAAAGCGCCCTGTATGCTTCGCTTCGCCT
This sequence comes from Clostridiales bacterium, assembly GCA_015069285.1. GTDB lineage: Bacteria > Bacillota > Clostridia > Christensenellales > Borkfalkiaceae > Scatosoma. Next base: position 2,009 of record SVIX01000039.1, read on the forward strand.
CTTTCTTTTTTACACTCGGCGTCGCGACGCACGTTGCCGTCACCTTCGTTTCGGCGTACGTTGCCAATCGTTCGTTGACCTTCGATATTCTTAGTTGCGTTCTTTTGCTTGTCGGCGCGCTCGTATATTTCGTGCTTGCCGTTGCGAAAAACGGAAAAACGGCTTGGATGAATTTACTGACTTGGCTGTTCACCGCGATTACGGCGTTTGCGCTCGTCGTTGCCATTCTCCAAAACCGAAACGGGTTTAGAAAAGGGCTTGAACCGTTCTCCCTCAATAATTATACGGGAGTCGTTACCCTGTCTATTTTCTTCGTATTCCTCGTTTCGATATTAGAATCGACCGTTCGTTTACAAACGAAAAAAGGGCTCGTTTTAGACCTCGTTTGCTATATCGTTCAATTTATCGTCGGCGTTTTGGTTTGTTACTTATTCATAGCCTCCAAAACGGAGAAAAAGCTTTCGCTTATCCTTTCTATCGTAGCCACGGTAGTTGCTCTTATTCAAATCGTTATTTGTATCGTTCGTAAAAAGATAGCCAAAGAAAAATACGAAACGGAAATAGAACGCATTGAAATTAACGCAATGAAAGAAGCGAAAGAGGCAAAAACGCAAGCTACGCTTTCGCAAACGGCAGAAACCACGCTTATGATGACGGACGGATTCGTCGTAGAAGAATACGCGGAAGCGTTACCTTATCAAGGCGCTAAAGTGGACAGCGTTACGGTGGCGGAAGAAGTCAACCCCACCTTTACGCCCTCCGCTCCCCAAGTGCAAACGGCGGGTTACGATTTTTATAATTGCAAGAGTTTCGACCCGTTTATCGCGACGCTCGATAGCACGCAAAGAAATCAATTTACGGAAATTTTCATTTTGAAATACGCTGGAATTATGCCTGAAATCCCCAACTACGAAGTTGGCGGTGACAACAAAGACTTCTTCCGTAAACTCTTTATCTATCTTGGACAGTACAGAGATAGAATCCCCGACGGCTTGCTTGCAAAAATCTATCAATTTGCAATAAAGCTCAACTAATCCTAACAAACGCTATCCCCCGTTCCTATTGAGGAACGGGGGATATTTTATATATCCGTTATTTTTTTATGCGCACGGTAATAGCGCCTTCACGGGTAAAAGTTCTTTCTATGCTAACACAATCCACGAGAAACAGCCCTCTGCCGTGTTCGGCGTACACGTTAGAGCATCGGCTTATTTTCGGCGGTTTAAAAACCTGAGAAGAACTTACCGTAAGTAAAATACTTTCTTCGTCTATTTCTATACTAAGCGTTGCCTTTGCATCGCCGTGTTTTAATACGTTCCCAACGAGTTCGGTAACAGCCAAACGGCAATTAAACGTTGCGTCTTGCGACGCGCCGTTATCCACGAGATATTCGCAAAGCTTTGTCACGGCGACCTTTAAGCCGTCGTATTCGTCGATAAAAAACTGCAACCGCGTGTCCCCCTTGCCGTTATATACTGTCTTTTAAGCGTTCTTTCAATTTCATCAAAAGTTTTCTTTCCATACGGGAAACGAACATTTGAGAAACGCCTAACCGTTTTGCCGTTTCGTTTTGCGAAAGCTCGTCTTCGTAACGATAGCGTATAATCTTCCTTTCAATCTCCGAAAAATCCTGCATCGCAGAAAGCAAACTTTCGCGCGTTTCAAACGCCTCGTAATCGTCCTCTCCGTTTCCGAGTAAGGCGTGCAAGGACTTATCCTCTTCCCCGTCCGCGCCCGTCGTCATACTGTCTATCGACACCGTTCCGCCTATTTCCAACGCTTTTACGACTTCTTCTTCCGAAAAGCCCAACGCGTTTGCAATCGTTTTTACGTTAGGTTTTACCCCGTGTTGCGATTCGTATTCCGCGGAAAATTTACGCGATGCTAAACTCACTTCCCCCAAACGGCGAGGCAATTTGACAAGACGCGATTTATCACGGAAATAATTTTTTATTTCTCCCGTAATCGTCGGCGTGATAAAGGTGGTAAATTGCATACCGAGCATAGGGTCGAAACGGTCGATTCCACGCAAAAGCGCAAACGCGGCGACCTGTTTCAAGTCGTCGTAATCCACTCCGCGCCCAACAAACTTTTTCGCAAGTATGTCGGCTATGTAGAGATATTTTTCGGCGATTTGGTTGCGAATCGCAATATCGCCCGTCTCTTTGTAACGCGCAAACAGCGCGTTTACGTTTTCGTCCGTCATCTTCTTTTAGCCTTCAAATGCAATCCCTACCACGCAATTTCCTTCTTGCGTGAATTGTACGTCCCCCAACAAAGCCGAAAGTAACGCGCGAGAAATTTCGTCCTCGATTGCGTCTTCTTCCTTGTTCGTCTTTTCTTTTCCGCGCACTTCACAAGCGAGCGTTTCGCTCACGGTAAAAGTAATCTCCGCACGCAAAAAACCGTTCCGCTTTAAAATAAGCAAGCTCTCGGTCACGCATACTTTATAATCTTCCGCCGTTTCCACGTCAAACCCGACGAGCGCGCAAAGCCCGCCCGTGGTGAGGCGTACGGTGGTTAAATATTCGCCCGTCAAGGGCAAAGATACAGAAAATTTTTCCATATTAGGCAAGCTCCATTATCGAATCCAAAGAACAAATCAAAAACAGTTTTTTGATTTTTGGTTGCAAACGAACGAGTTTCATTTTTCTGCCGTCCGCTTTGACCGTTTTGAGGATTTTAACGAACGTCCCCAACGTCGTACTGTCGATAAAATTCAAGTTTTCGCAATCAAAGCATACGTTTGCGGGGTTGGCGTTATACGCTTCAACGACCGTTTGATAAAACTGCTCTGCGTTCCCCAAATCAATATCTCCTGAAAGTACGAACGCGAGTTCGCCGTCCGTTATGCCCATTACCTTTACTTCTTCCATTTCGTTACCTCAATAAGTTTCTATTATATTTATAACGCAATTTGCGTACCTTTCAAACAATTTCAGCGCATTTTTTAAACGGCTATCGGTAACAGGTTGCAAAGCAAGCCTATTATCGTCGATAAAAGGTAGGTAAAACCTATCAACGCCAAATTCCGTTTCCATTTCCGCGTGTTTTTTAACAATACGACAAACCCCATACCGGCGTTGGCGCAAAGTCCCGCGATAAACGACCCGAACGCTATCCCACCGCTTAAAAAGGTTTCCGTCAGCACGACGCTCGACGCGCAATTCGGGATAAGCCCGATTGCTACCGTAACGAACGGTTGCGCGAATAAACTACGGCTCATAAACGCCGAAAATTTATCTTCCCCGACGCTATGAATTACCGCCGTCAGCACGAAATTTACGAGAAAGATAAATCCCGCCACCTGCAAGGTATGCAAAAGCGGATACAATAGGTATTTCTTCCACGGGGAATCGTCACCGTGCGCGCGTCCGCAAGCGCAAACGACGGATACTTCTTTTTCCTCCATATATTGTCGCATAAAAATATCGCGCGTCGTTTGCGGTTTCGCGTTGTTTTCGTCGGGCATTTCCAAGCATTTTTGCGCTTTACCCAACTTTTTCAAGAAAAAATCAACGCCGTACCCGATAAGTACGCCCGCAAATATTTTAAGCGCTAAAGTCGGCAACACCCAAATCGCGCCCTCTTTAGAGGATAACAAGAGAATAAACGCCTCGTCGCTCGTCGAAAAAAAGATAGCGAGTAGCGTACCGAGCGTAATATATTTCTTCTCGTAAAACTTTGCCGCCATCACCGAAAAACCGCATTGGGGAATAAGCCCCGTCGCCGAACCGACAAGCGGAGCAAGTTTACCGTTAAGTCGCGTAGCGTTTTTGAGCGTCGTTTTATTTTCCAACAACTGCATTATTACGTACATTAAAAATATCCACGGTAGCATCGGCAACGTGTCTTTTAACGCGTGTATAAAAAATTCCAACAAATGTTCCCACATAACTTTTCCCGTCAAGCCTTATTTTGCACCGTTTTTAGCGTTGCCGAAAGGGGTATGGACGCTTTGGCAGTCAGGTCGAAATCGGCAAAATTGCCAAGCTTATATTGCACCAACCCTTCGGAGGCAATCATCGCCGCGTTATCCGTACAATACCGTTTTTCAGGCAAAACAAGTTTTAAGCCCTCTTTTTCGCAAGCGTTTGTAAGCGCCGTCCGCAAATAACCGTTCGCAACCACTCCGCCACCTGCCGTAACGGTAGAAACCTTCCTTTCCTTCGCCGCCGCCACCGTCTTTTTAACAAGCACGTCCAACGCCGTGCTTTGGAAGGACGACGCAACGTCTGCTTTCTCGTAAGTTTCGCCTTTTTGTTCCTTCGTATGGCAATAGTTGATTACCGCCGTTTTTAAACCGCTATACGAAAAATTGTAACCGCCGTTCCCTTTGAACATCTGAGGCATAGGAACGGTGTTTTTTCCTTCCTTTGCAAGCCGTTCAATATTCGGTCCGCCGGGGTATTTTAATCCCAACACGCGCGCCACTTTATCAAACGCCTCACCTACGGCGTCGTCCGTCGTTGCGCCGAGAATTTCAAATTCCGATTCCGTTTTGGTATGCAAAATCGCCGTATGCCCACCGCTTGCAAGCAAGGTTATAAACGGCGGTTTCAAGGTTTCGTCCTGTAAATACGCCGCCGCAAGATGACCGCGGATATGATTGACGGCAATCAACGGTTTATTTAAAGCGTACGCAAACGCTTTGGCAAAAGAAACGCCGACGAGTAACGCGCCGAGCAACCCAGCCCCGTACGTTACCGCAATCGCATCGATTTGCGAATAGTCAATCCCCGCGTTTTTCACGGCGCGCTCTACTACTTTTGCAATCGCGTCCGTGTGTGCGCGCGACGCTATTTCGGGCACGACGCCCCCGTAAAGGGATTGAATATCCGCCGAGGATACGATCTCGTCCGAAAGAATTTTTCGTCCGCAAACGACTGACGCCGCCGTTTCATCGCAAGAACTTTCTATTCCTAAAATTATCGGGTTTTCTTTTGTCGTAAAACGCTTATCCATAACAACTCCAAGTGCTTAAAACGAGCGACCAAGCGCCGCCCGTTCTATTTACGATTTTTTTAAATAGTCAATTACGAAACCGTGGATATCACCGTCCATGACCGCCTGAATATCCCCTTTTTCGTAACCCGTACGATGGTCTTTTGCGAGCGTATACGGGCAGAAAACGTAGGAGCGAATTTGCGCGCCCCATTCAATTTTCTTTACGTCCCCTTTCATCGCCGCCGCCTCCGCTTGGCGTTGCTCAATTTTCTTTTCTAAAAGTTTAGAACGGAGCATATTAAAGCACATCGCTTTGTTTTGCAACTGTGAACGCTCGTTTTGGCATTGTACTACGATACCCGTCGGGAAGTGCGTAATACGAACGGCGGAAGCGACTTTGTTGACGTTTTGTCCGCCTGCGCCACCCGAATGGTAAATATCGATACGGATATCGTCGTCGTTAATTTCCACTTCGTTATCGTCCTCAACCTCAGGCATAACTTCCAACGAGCAGAAGGAAGTTTGACGGCGTTTGTTTGCGTCGAAGGGAGAGATACGCACCAAGCGGTGCACGCCCATTTCCGCTTTTAAATAGCCGTAAGCGTTTTCGCCTTCCACGCGGAAATCCACGCTCTTAAACCCAGCGCCGTCCCCTGCTTCTCTATCCAATTCGTATACCTTAAAGCCCATTTTTTCGCAATATCGGCAATACATACGGTACAACATTTGACACCAATCGCATGCTTCCGTACCACCTGCGCCGGCGTGCAGAGCGAGCATTGCGTTATGGTTGTCGTACGGACCTTTTAATATCGCGCGAATACGCATATCCTCAATGTCTTTCTCCGCGGTCACGAGCATTTCGTCCAATTCGGAAATTAAACTTTCGTCGCCCGTTTCCTCTATCAAATCAATAACGTCTTCCGCGTCCGAAAGCGCCGTTTCGCCCTGTTCGTACGCCGTAATTTTGTTGCGGATACTTGCTACTTCCCTACCGATTTTCGTGGATTTTTCCAAATCCTGCCAAACCTCAGGGCTTTCCTGTTCCTTTTCAAGTTCTTGCAAACGAGGGCGTAAATGCTGAATATCTAACGCGTATTCCGCTTCTTTAAGCACCTCGCGCATGCCTTGTATTTTTAATCTGTAATCGTCTGCTTTAAACATAATTTCCCTTACAAAGTATTAGTCTTCTTTTTTCTCCGTCGGTTTTTGCGAGGACATTTGCGAAAGCGGAGTGGGCATTTGACGACGGAAAGCGCGTTGCGGTTGCGGTTGCGCTTGCGGTTGCGCTTGCCGTTGTTGTACGGGTGCAGGCGCAGGCGCAGGGCGTACCTCTACGCGAATTTTAAGGAGCACGCTAATCGTCGCGCGTTGAATACGGGCAATCATTTCGTCGAACATATCAAAACCCTCTTTCTTATAAGAAATAATCGGGTCAACCTGTCCGTACGCGCGAAGGCTGATACCTTTACGAAGTTGGTCCATCGCGTCGATATGGTCTATCCAGTTTCTATCCACGTTCATAAGCAGGAATTTTCTTTCCACGGCGTAAAAATCGACGCCCTGTTCTTTCAATTCCTCTATTTTCTTTTCATATTCCTTTTCTACTTTCTTGCAAATCTTTTTAAGCGCAAGCTCGTAATCCCATTTCGTTAAACGCTCTCTCGTAACGTAATTCGTGCCCTCGGGGAGTACTTTCGCCTCCAACGCGGCGTTGAGTTCCGCCTCGTTCCAAAGCTCGGGCATATCTTCTACGTTTACCGCCGAAGACAAGACTTCCGCAACGTAATCGGGAATATATTTAAGAACTTGTTCGTGCACGTTTCCGCCACGAAGAACGTTCATTCTTTCCTCGTACATCACCATACGTTGCTTGTTCATAACGTCGTCGTACTGCAATACGTTTTTACGGATACCGAAGTTTCTGCCTTCAATCGTCTTTTGCGCGTTTTCAATTCCGCGCGAAAGCATTTTCGATTGCAAACAAGTATCTTCGTCTATCTTAAAGAATTGATAGAGCGATTTCATTCTTTCTCCGCCGAAACGCAACACCAAATCGTCTTCCAAGGAAAGGAAGAATACGGACATACCGACGTCCCCTTGACGACCTGCACGACCTCTGAGCTGATTGTCGATACGACGCGATTCGTGGCGTTCCGTACCGATAATGCAAAGTCCGCCCGCGTCTATAACTTGTTGTTTTTCTTCGTCCGTTTGCTTTTTGTAAATCTCGTATACCTTTTTATAGCGTTCGCGAAGTTTCATTATATCTTCGCTTACGTCGGTGATATACGTGCTAATCGCAAGCTCGATATCGTCGTGCTCTGCGCCCTCCTCGCGAAGACGCTTTTTCGCCAAATATTCAGGGTTACCGCCAAGCAAAATATCCGTACCGCGCCCCGCCATATTCGTAGAAATGGTAACGGCGTTAAGTCGACCTGCTTGCGCAACGATTTCCGCTTCGCGTTCGTGGTTTTTCGCGTTCAAAATATTGTGTTTGATGCCGTTTTTACGCAATAAACGGGAAATTTCTTCCGATTTATCGACGGACGACGTACCGACCAAAATAGGCTGACCGCTTTCGTGTCGTTCGATAATCTCGTTGATTATCGCGCGTTTTTTGCCTTCCTGCGTAGAGTATACCATATCGGGCAAATCCACGCGTTTTACGGGACGGTTGGTAGGAATTTCTACGACGTCAAGCGAATAAATCGTTCTGAATTCCGCCTCTTCCGTTTTCGCCGTACCCGTCATACCCGAAAGTTTGGAATACAAACGGAAATAATTTTGGAAGGTAACGGTAGCGTAAGTTTTATTTTCACTACGCACTTCTACGCCCTCTTTCGCTTCGATGGCTTGGTGCAACCCGTCCGAATAACGACGGCCTATCATCAAACGACCGGTAAATTCGTCTACGATGACGACTTCGCCTTCGTTTACGATATAGTCTTCGTCAAGTTTAAAAAGTTTGTGCGCTTTGAGCGCCTGTTGGATATGGTGGTTCAAGTCGGCGTGTTCAATTTCCGCGATATTATCGATACGGAAGAATTTTTCAGCCTTTCTCGCACCGCTATCGGTAAGCTCGACCGTTTTATCTTTACGGTTGATGATATAGTCCCAATCTTTCGCCGCAGCAAGCGATTTTTTACCCTCGGGAGCGGCCGCAAGCGCCATAGATTTCTTTTCCGCCTGTTCCGCCTCGTAGTTGGCTTGTTCTTCCAAGGTCATCTTCGTATAATCTACGATTTCTTCTTCCTCGTCCTCGTCCTCTGCAACGACTTTTTTCTTTTTCTTTTTCTTTTCTGCGCGTTGCGCCAAAAGTACGGCGTCCTCCGCCTCCTTCAACTCGTCGTCAAAGCCACCCGAAAGGGTACGCACGAGCTTATCCACCTGCACGTACAAATCGGAGGATTTTTCACCCTGCCCCGAAATGATAAGCGGAGTTCTCGCCTCGTCGATTAAAATGGAGTCCACTTCGTCTACGATAGCAAAAGTCAAATCGCGTTGTACCATACGCGATAAATCCGTTTTTAAATTGTCGCGCAAATAGTCGAACCCGAACTCGTTATTCGTGCCGTACACGATATCGCATTGATAAGCCTTGCGTTTTTCATCGTCTTCCATACCGGGTACTACGACGCCAACGGTAAGTCCCATAAACTTATGCACTTTTCCCATCCATTCCGCGTCACGCTTTGCAAGGTAATCGTTTACCGTAACGATATGCACGCTTTTACCCGTAAGCGCGTTCAAGTACGCGGGCAAAGTGGATACGAGCGTTTTACCTTCACCCGTACGCATCTCGGCAATTCTGCCTTGATGCAAACAAATACCGCCGATAATTTGCACGCGGAAATGGCGCATACCCAATACGCGCTTTGCCGCTTCGCGAAGGGTAGCAAACGCGTCGTATAAAATATCGTCAAGCGTTTCCCCTGCGGTAAGTCTGTCCTTCAAAACTTGCGTTTGCATTTTTAACGTTTCGTCGTCCATCGCTTGGTATTTAGGTTCTAACGCCTCTACCTTATCTGCCATTTTGTTGAGTTTTTTCAAGCTTTTTCTTCCGTCGCCACTCATCAAATATTTAATCAATCCCATTTTCAAGTTCTCCGATTGCTTATTTTTTCTCCGTTTTACGGGGCTTTGGCGTAAACCGCTTTTACACCGTTACTTCTATTTTACAATATTTTTATTAAAATTCAAAGCGTTTTAAGGGTGTTTACGATAAAAAATCCCATAAAAGCTCCGCTTTTCTTTTTTACTCTCTTTTTATACCCGTTTTCTTGCTCTTTTCAACGCTTTTTCGTTATTTTTCTTGACATTGTTATTCCCGTTGTGTTAAAATACCTATATCTTATTTTATGGAGCGGACGAAATTATGAGTAAAGTCATCGTACCCAAACAATATAAACCCGCGTTGGGCTTATACGACACCCAAACCGCCATCGGGCTTTTAAAGCGTACTTTTGAAGAACGGCTTTGTCTTGCCCTTAATTTAAAGCGCGTTTCCGCGCCTTTATTCGTAGACCCTGCCACGGGCTTAAACGACGATTTAAGCGGTATAGAACGCGCCGTCCGTTTCGATTTAAAGGAAACGGGCAAAGACGCCGTCGTCGTACATTCGCTTGCCAAATGGAAGCGTATGGCGCTTTCCGTTTACGGGTTCTCCGAAGGCGAAGGATTGTATACGGATATGAACGCCATTCGTCGGGACGAGGAAATGGACAATTTACATTCCGTTTACACCGACCAATGGGATTGGGAAAAAATTATCACCAAAAAGACGCGCAATCTCGACTATTTAAAAAAGGTCGTGCAAGGTATCGTAGGCGCAATTTGCGACACGCTCGATTTTTTAAAATGCCGTTATCCGCAAATCAACGTGCAATTAAAACGCGAAGTCAGTTTTATCACCGCGCAGGAATTAGAGGATTTATACCCTACTTTAACGGCGAAAGAACGGGAGAACGCCTATCTTAAAACGCATAAAACGGCGTTTATTATGCAAATCGGGGATTGCTTAAAATCGGGAAAACCGCACGACTTACGCGCGCCCGATTACGACGACTGGTCACTCAACGGCGATATTTTATTTTGGAACGACGTTTTGGAAAGCGCCATTGAAATTTCCTCGATGGGAATCCGCGTAGACGAGAAATCGTTAGACGAACAGCTCACGAAAGCGAACGCCAACGAACGCAGGGCTTTCCCCTTCCACAAGGCGTTGCTTGCAGGGGAACTGCCTCTTACGATAGGCGGAGGCATCGGACAATCGCGACTTTCTATGTTGTTACTTGGAAAAGCGCATATCGGCGAAGTGCAAGTATCCCTTTGGGACGATGAAACGCGTCGCATTTGCAAAGAAAACGGTATCGTATTATTATAAACGGCTACGCCTCCGAAAGCGCAACGGCTTTCGGAGGCGTTATTTTTTTATTCTTTTTTACTTTTGCAGTCTTTTGTATACGACGACTTGATAAGGTTTCAAATATTTATCCACGCTATCGTAGTTGTTTATAAGAAGTTCTCCGCAAGGCGCGTCAAACGGGCTTTCCTTGTCAAAATTGCACACCACGGTGATAACTTCTTTTTCGTATTCCCTTTCGTAAGCGTAATACCCGTCGTTAAGCGCGAGCAAACGGTATTTTCCTTTCGTAAGGCTGGGTTGATTTTTTCGCAACGCTATCAGTTTTTGATAAAACGCAAACACCGACTTTTCCGCCGATAAATCGGCTTTCACGTTAATTTCCGCTTGTCGGGAATAAGGCGCAATCCAAGCGTTTTTAGGTTTCTTTTCATCCCAAGGTATTAAATGCCGAGGATTATCCCGTCCGCCGAAATTGATAGCATTCATCATTTCTTCTTCGGGTATCTTCCCTTTGTTCATTTGATAATAATTCACCGACTCCACGTCTACGATTTCGCTTATATCGCTATGACGGGAATTGGTCATACCTATCTCCTGCCCTTGCATAAGAAAAGGCACGCCGTAATGGGTAAGCACCATCGCGCCGAGCATCGTCGCGCTTTGGTAACGGTACTTGGTATCGTCAGCAAAACGACTTACACTTCTAGGCTGGTCGTGATTTTCGAAAAAGAGCGCGGGCATTACCCCCGTTTCTTGCGTGGAAATTTGCCAATCGGAAATACGACGGCAGACTTCTTTCAGCGAAGGCTTTTGTCCTGAAAATTTACCGCTTTCCAAGCATAAATGCTGAAAAGCAAACGCCGTCGTCAATTCTTTACGCTCGGGCAAACAAAACAACGCCATATTTTCCGCGTTCGCCGACCAACACTCTCCTACCGTGAAAATGCCCTGCGTTTCGTCGCGCCCAAACAATTCGCGGATATATTCGTGCAAATGCGGACCGCAGGGCATTTTCA
>SVIX01000040.1 GCA_015069285.1 Clostridiales bacterium
CTGAGCCAACCATCACGCCCACGCCGTCCGTCCGCCCCGTCTTGGCGGAAACAAGCGCGTCGGCGTGTTCGCCAGCCGTTCGCCCTTCCGTCCGAATCATATAGGGCTATCCTGCGTAAAACTCGTGGCGGTAGAAAAGACGGACGAGGGAACGACTTTACTCGTGTCGGGCGCGGATTTACTCGATAATACGCCTATTTTGGATATAAAACCCTATCTCCCGTACGCCGATTGCCACACGGACGCAACGGGCGGTTATACGGCGGAAACGGAGTGGAAAAAACTCACCGTTCGTTTTCAAGAAGACTTACTTGAAAAAATCCCGAAAGAAAAACGGGCGGGGCTTTGCGAATGTTTGGAGGAAGACCCTCGCCCCTCCTATCAAGACGACCCCTCGCGCGTATACGGTATGGCGTTCGACGCCTTTCAAGTGCGCTTTACGGTAGACGGCGACCTTCTCACCGTCGTTGCGGTTGAAAACACTTGACAAGAGGGAATAAGGTATTTTATAATATTGTTATGAGAAGAAAATATAAACTCAAATTAACGGCGTGGCAAATCCTTGCTTTGGGGTATTTGCTCGTAATACTTATCGGCGCAATCGCGTTATCCTTACCCTTCGCAACAAAGGAAGGCGAGGACACTACTTTTTTGGGCGCGTTTTTTACGTCTACCTCCGCCACCTGCGTTACGGGATTGGTCGTTTACGATACCAACACGCATTGGAGCATTTTCGGGCAAGTCGTGCTTTTATTGCTTATCCAAACGGGCGGTTTGGGGTTTATGACTTTCGTCACCCTGCTTTTTCAAACCTTCGGAAAGCGTTTGGGCTTGCGCGACAAAAAAATATTAATGTTGTCCGCAGGGGAAGAAAAACAAAACAATCTACGGCGCTTGTTCCGACGCCTGCTCGTCGGCGCATTCGCTTTTGAGTTTATCGGCGCGGTACTGCTTTCCCTGCGATTTATTCAAGACTTCGGTTGGGGGCGTGGCGTTTATTATTCCGTTTGGCATTCCGTTTCCGCTTTTTGTAACGCAGGATTCGACTTAATGGGCGGAGTATTTAGCGCGGAAAAATTCGTTTCCTTTACACGGTACGCCACCGACCCTTTGGTGAGCTTAACTCTTGCCTTTTTAATTATTTTCGGCGGGTTAGGATTTTGCGTTTGGGACGATTTATTAGAATGTAAACTCCGCTTAAAAAAAGCCAAATTGCATACGAAAATCGTACTTTCCGTAACCGTCGTGCTCTTGCTCGTCGCCACGTTATTATTTCTCTTTTTTGAACGCAATAATACGAGTTTTGAAAATTACTCGTTCGGCGAAAAACTACTCGTTGCATTCTTTAACGCAACGACGCCGAGAACGGCGGGATTTAACACGGTTGACTATGCAACCGTTTCGGACGGTAGCTATCTTCTCACCGTAATTTTAATGTTTATCGGCGGAAGCTCCGCCTCTACCGCAGGCGGTATAAAAGTTACCACCTTCTTCGTGATTTTAATGGGCATCGTAACGACCTTCCGTGATAAACGGGATATTGAAATCGGAAAACGCAGAATCGCCAACTCGCTTATGCGCCAAGCGTTAGCCATTTTCGTTTCTTGCTTGTTTATCGTGCTTATCGCAACGCTTGCCATTTGCTCGATTGAGGCGGATAACGAGATTGCGACCTTTCAAGCCGTTTTATTTGAAACGACTTCTGCTATGGGAACGGTAGGGTTGTCCCTTTCGCTCACGCCGACGCTTTCCGTGCCGTCGCAAATTATCGTTATTGCGTTGATGTACGCGGGGCGGGTGGGCGTTTTAACCATCGGGTTGGCGTTCGGCGAGAAAAAAGACTATTCGGAAATTAAAAAACCCGTTGAGAATATTCTCATCGGATAAAAAAACGAGGTATCACTATGAAATCAGTTTTATTAATAGGTATGGGTAAATTTGGGCAAACTTTAGGAGAAAGCTTGCTCGCTATGGGCGACGAAGTGATGATTGTCGATAAAAACGAAGAAATCGTCAACCGTCTTGCCTCAAAATATACGGACGCGGTTATCGTAAACGCTATGAACGAAGAAAATTTACGCGCGTTGGATATCCCCTCTTTCGACGCCTGCGTCGTCGCTATCGGCGAAGATTTTCAATCCTCGCTTGAAATTACTTCTTTGCTGAAAGATTTAGGCGCAAAATGGGTCGTTTCCAAAGCCACTACGGAAATTCAGCGTAAATTCCTGCTCAAAAACGGCGCGGACGAAGTCGTCTATCCCGATAGAGATTTGGCGGAAAAATTAGCGGTGAAATTAAACTCTTCTAAAGTATTCGATTACATTGAATTAAACTCCGAATATTCCATTTTTGAAATTGCCGTACCGTCGCATTGGGTTGGGAAAACTTTAATAGAATTAAACCCCCGCAAAAAGCACAATATCAACGTTTTGACGATTAAAAAGGAAAACGCCGTCGTTCCTACCTTAGAACCGACTTACGTGTTTGCGCCCGGCGACCATATGTTGGTGTTCGGCAACACCAAAAAAATACTTGCCTTTACCAACAAAAACGAATAAGTAAAACCGCGCCGTCGGCGTTTGCCCCGACGGCGCGGTTTTTTATTTTTATCTTTTCTTGCCTTTATGGAATATCGCAAGCGTTCCTACCCCCGAATGCGTACCGATAACCGTTCCGACGTATCCTATCGTAATCGGATTTTTGGGCAGGCGTTCTTTGAGTAAACCCACTACGTATTCCACGTCCTCTATGCAATCGCCGTGGCTGATAAAAATGGGGTCGTCCGCTCCAATATCCATACTCTCAAACACGTTTTCCACAAGTGTTTTGAGGGATTTTTTTCGTCCCATCGCTTTGCCCGTCGCTACCAATTTCCCGAAATCGTCCACTTTCATTATCGGCTTAATTTTAAGTATCGACCCAACGATTGCCGTCATCGACGAAACGCGTCCGCCTCGTTTTAAATGAAAAAGATTATCCACCGTAAACTGATGACAAATTTTTAATTTCAGCTCTTCCGCATATTTTGCCGTATCTTCTATGCTTGCGCCGTCGTCGGCGTATCTGACGACGTAATCCAAAAGCAATCCTTCTCCCATAGACGCGCATAAACTATCCACGACGATTATTTTTCGCGTCCGATATTTTTTGGAAAGCTCGCGCATTGCAACGACGAAACTGCCAGCCGTGCCCGAAAGTCCCGAAGAAAAAGTTATTACGAGTACGTCGCGACCTTTTTCCAAAGACGCGCGCATATATTTTTGCGCCGTTTCGCCCGTTACTTGATAAGTCGTAGGCATTGCGCCTTCCCGTAATTTTTGATAAAAGGTCTTTTCGTCTATCCGTTCACCCTCTTCCCCTTCGTAATTGACGTTGTTCATCGTAAAACCGAGTTTTACGCAAACCAACCCGTTCTTCGCCAAATATTCTTGGGACATATCGCAAGCAGAATCGGTGATAATATCAAACTTTCTTAATGTACTCATTGTTTTTTCTCCTACTTTAATACGTTAAATTTTTTTATACGCTCTGCCTCGAAGGACACTTCTACTGCATATACGCCGTTTGTACAGGTTATTTCCATTTTAGGTAAGCTCGTTAAATCGAAATACTCGTTAAATTTTTCGGCAAAGTCCTTTATCACAAGAGCTTTACACGCCTCGCTCATTACCGATTTATCCGCTTGTATGACCTGATTTATCCGTTTCAACGCCTCTTCTTTTCTCATTTTTATAAATTCCTTTTTAAAAATCTTCGCAAACCGCCTACAAGCCCTACGTATTTCCGCGTAACGTCGTATAACCGTTTTTTGCCCGTTAGTAGATTGTTCGCTATCATTTTAAACGCAGGATGCGCGTTGGTAAGCGCGCCTTTATAAATAAGGTATTCCTCCGGCAAAACGCCGATTAAAGGCGTCTTTAAAAGTTCTTCTATTTCCTTAGGCGCAAGGCTTTCCCCGACGGCAAGCAAATCGCCCCGCAGTTTATTCGCCACCAAAAACACCTTTTTATAATCGTAGCTTTTGAGTAGCGTTATCACTTTATCCGCATCGCGCAAAGCGGAAATATGTGGCGTCGTCACCACGATTGCCTCCTCTGCGGACACGACGGCGCGATGAAATCCGTCGTCTATTCCCGCAGGACAATCTATCAATACGAAATCGAACTTAGGCGCAATCGTATCCACCGCCAATTTAAACGCCTGCGGAGAAACGTACCGTTCGGGCGCGGAATGACTGCTCGTAAGCACGTATAGCGTTGCAAAATCAGGATGCGCAATCAACGCTTGTCGCGCGCGACAACGCCCTTCGATAACGTCTACCAAATCGTAGGTCACCATATTCTCTACGCCCGTTACGACGTCGATATTATTTAGCCCGAAGTCGGCGTCGCAAAGTAGCACTCTTTGTCCTTTCCTCGCCAGACAAGACGCAAGATACGCCGATACCGTCGTTTTCCCTACTCCCCCCTTTCCGCTCGTAATTACGATTTTTCGCGCCATTATATCCTTGCTCCTTACGCAAAATTTCAGCAAGAAAAATCATATCATAATTTTAAAGGAAAATTTTGTCAGTTTCGTGAAAATTTTGGAAAGTTTTGAAAAAAATAAAAACAGTTCGTTTCCAAACTGTTTTTATTCATTTATACAAATATTTTTTTATTATCTGTTCCGTTTACAAAGCTCTGCGCAAACTTCCGAAAGTTTTACGCCTTTAGACTCCAACAATACGGTTACGTGATAAAGCAAGTCCGCCGCCTCGTTGATAACGCCCTCTTTGCCTTCGTTTTTCGCGGCGATAACAAGCTCTACCGCTTCTTCGCCTACCTTTTTACCGATTCTGTCTACGCCACGGGCAAACAAAAAGCTGGTATAGCCTCCGTCTTCCGGGTTCTTTTTATATTCCGCAACGATGCGTTGCAAACGCCCGAACATTTCTCCGCCGATATCGTTATAATTGCCTTTGATTTGTTTATTAAAGCAAGAGAAGGTTTTCCCGTTGGGGTCGGCCGTTCCGTTTTGCCATACTTTTATCAACAGCGTCTTACCGCCGTCCGCCGTAAACGCAGACATAACTTTTTGCGTATTGCCAAAGTTCGCGCCGTAAGTATCCACTACGCCGTTCTCAAAATAATGCGCGTAACCCGTTTCAATCGTTTTTTCCGCCGCCTCAAAGTTCATATACGCAAGCATTAAAACTTCACCGCTTTCATAATTTTGCACGATTACGGGTATCAATCCGTTTTCGCCAAACTGTAATTCGTTTACGTTCCAATTTTTATTAAGTACAGACATAACCGTACCTCCGTCCTTTTGTTCTGATTTTATTATACTACAAATTTCGTCTTTCGTCAATACCGTAAAAATAATTTTTTATGATTTTTTTAAGAATTTTTACGAAAATTACCTTTAATTTAACACGACGTCCTTTAAACTATCGTATTTTTTAATCGCCGCCAATCGCAACGCCTCGTCGTCCAGCCTATTTTCAAAGGTATCGTCGGACAATTTTTTTGCGGCGAAAACGACTTGCGTGGGATAATGCAAATTTTTAATATCCCCCAACATCTTCCCCGATTGACGCGTTCCGAAGAAATCACCGCCTCCGCGCATCTCTAAATCCTTTTCCGCTATTTTAAATCCGTCCGTTTGCGTTTTCAGCGTCAACAACCGTTCTCGCGCCGTTTCGCTCTCCGAACCCATCAATAAAAAGCAATAACTCTTTTCCGAGCCTCTGCCTACCCGTCCGCGGAGCTGGTGCAACTGCGAAAGACCAAACCGCTCGGCGTTATAAATAATCATAATCGTTGCGTTGGGAACGTCCACCCCTACTTCGATAACGGTGGTGGAAACCAGACAGTCAAATTCTCCGTTTTTAAAGGCGGTCATTATCTCCGTCTTTTCCTTTTCTTTCATTCGCCCGTGCAATAACCCGAAACGCACGGTGGGGAGTTTGCCTTTCAACTCTTCGAATAACTCGGAAACGCTCATAACCGTTCCCTCTTCGTCGTCGTCTATTTTCGCGCAAACGAAATACGCCTGACGCCCTTCCTGCGTTTGTTTTCGAACGTATTCCAACATATCGCCGTATTTACTTTCGGGGATAATCGACGTGGAAATTTCCTGTCTTGCTTTGGGTTTATCGGGAATGGTCGTAACGTCCAAATCCCCATAAAATATAAGGGAAAGCGTACGGGGAATGGGCGTCGCGCTCATTACCAACATATCCACGCCCGCGCCCTTTTCCGCTAAGGCGTTACGTTGCGCCACCCCGAAACGGTGCTGTTCGTCGCAAACGATAAACGCCAAATTCGGAATATCCACGTCCCCTTGTAAAATGGCGTGCGTACCGCAAAGAATATCAATTTCTCCGCGACTTAATTTTGCTTTTACTTCCCGCTTTTCTTTCGCCGTCATACCACCTGCGAGATAGGCGACCCGTCTTTCGGGAAAACGCTTTTTTAATACTTCGTAATTTTGCATCGCCAAGACTTCGGTTGGGGAAAGATACGCCGATTGATAACCGCTTTGTACCGCCATAAAAATACCGCAAAGCGCAACCGCCGTTTTACCGCTACCCACGTCCCCTTGCAATAATCTGTTCATTTTTACGGGCGAACGCAAATTATCGTAAATCTCGTTGACGGCATTTTTTTGACCTTCGGTAAATTCAAAACCAAACCGCGATGCAAACGCTTTGACTTCGTTCGGCGTTACGCTATAACGCCGTGTCCTTACTTCTTCCTTTCCGCCTTTCATCAATTTGAACGCTGAAATAAGAATAAAATATTCTTCCAACGCAATCCGTTCGGACGCGTAGGCAAGCGTTTGTTTGTCCGGAGGATTATGCACATCGAAATAGCATTTATCCAACGCGGGCAAAGCGTATTTTTTGACGATTGGATAGGGAATTACCGTGTTCAAATTCGCCCGTTGCAACGCCTCTTTTACCGCCAAACGAACGAGTTTTTGACTTAATTTCCCCTTTAACGGATACACGGGAACGATACCTTTCAACCGATAATTTTGCTCTAACGGTTCGAAAGTAGGGTTGACGATGGAAATTTGCCCGAATTTATTTTGTATTCTTCCGTAAAAAAGATATTCACCCGGCTTTAACTTTTGCGCAACGTAAGGTTGGTTAAACCATATCGCCGAAAAAGCAATTCCGTTTTGCGAACAAAGCGCGCGCACCATCTTTTGTCGGGAAGAAAAATTAACGGGCGCAAGACGGGTCACTTCGCAGGCAATCAACGCCATATCGTTATGATACGCGTCTTTTAACGAGGTCCGCTCCGTCAAGTCCAAATAAGCGCGCGGATATAATTTTACCAAGTCTTCCGCCTCGTAAATCCCCAATTTATTAAAATCTTTTTCGCGTTTTTCCCCTATGGAACGCAGTTGCGAAATTCTCATTTAACCGTCCTTTATTATCTAAAAGACGACGAAGCGCTCTCCGTCGTCTTGCTTTGCATATTTATACGTTTATAAAGAAATTATGCATTATTCCAATGACAAAATATAATAGTATACCGATTGACCGCCGTTATGGAAATCCACGTCGCACTCGGGATATTTTTCCGCGATAGACGCGCAGAGCGCCTCCGCCTCGTCTTCTTTCACGTCCTCGCCGTAATAGAGGGTAATCATCTGATGGAAGTCTTCCTTCATACGGGCGATGAGCTTTAATACCGTTTCTTCTACCGACTGGGATTTGGCTAAAATCTTTTTATCGTCAAGACCGATAATATCCCCTTCTTTAATAGAGAATCCGTTAAGGGAAGTATTGCGCACCGCGTACGTTACCTGTCCAGCCTTTACGTTATCAAGCGCGTGAATCATATTCGTTTTGTTTTCTTCCGCCGATTGTTCGGGATTAAATTCAAGCGCCGCGGCAAACCCTTGCGGTACGTTTTTCGTGGGAATTACGTGTATAGTTTTATTCTCCACCAAATTTTTCGCCTGTTCCGCAGCTAAGATAATATTTTTATTGTTCGGGAATATAAAAATATGCTCTGCGTTGATTTTTTGCGCCGCCGTAGCGATATCGCTTGCGGAAGGGTTCATCGTTTGTCCGCCTTCAATGATACGGTCCACCGATAAATCCTTGAAAATATCCGAAAGTCCCGTACCCGTACAAATGGCAAGCATGCCCATTTCTTTCTTTTCCGCTTCCATTTGCGCGCGAAGTTGACGGTTTTGCTCCAACATATTTTCAATTTTGGGACGGTCTAACTCCCCAAGCTCCAACGCATAGGTAAGCGCTTTGCCCGGTTGATTGGTATGCACGTGTACTTTGACGAGTTCTAAATCCCCGATACAAATTACGCTGTCGCCAATCGACATTAAACGCTCGCGCAATCTATCAATCGCCGAAAGCGTCGTGCTCTTTTTCATATTGATAATAAAGAATTCGGTGCAATAGGCGTATTCAATGTCGCCCAATTCCATATTGATAATGCTGGAATTATCCCCAAACTCCGATTCGCTGTGCGCATTGTCCGTTTCGATAATATTTTCCGCGATTTCTTCCCCCGTAAGTTCCGAGGCAAAACCTTTGATTATCGTCATCAAACCCACGCCACCCGAGTCTACGACGCCCGCTTTTTTGAGTACGGGCAATAACTCCGGCGTAAGCGCAAGCGCCTTCTCGCCTTCTTCTATAACTTCCTTAAAAAATTCTTCAAATTCCTTTTTCTTGCCGGCAATTTTTACGGCGTGTTCGCTCATCATACGAACGACGGTAAGAATCGTACCTTCTTTGGGTACGGATACTGCGCCGTAGGCAACCTTCGTGCCTTGCTCCATTGCCTTTGCGAACGTTTTGGTGTCCGCCTCTTTTTCACATTTACCGAGTACCGAGCAAATCCCTTTTAAAATTTGAGAAAGGATAACGCCCGAGTTGCCTCTTGCCCCTCGTAAAGCACCTTTAGATATGCTATTGCAAACCTCCGAAAACGCATTGGATTGGCACGCCGTCAATTCCTTTACCGCCGACTGCATCGTCAGCGACATATTCGTACCCGTATCCCCATCGGGAACGGGGAATACGTTAAGCGCGTCTACCTTTGCGCGGTTTAGTTCAAGTTGCTTTGCGCCGACCAATATCATTTTTCGGAATTCAGCGCTATTTATCGTTTTATGCATTATGCATGCTCCTTGTCGTAATAATTTTATACGTCCCTTTTCCACGCCCTTAACGGGCATTTCGGACAGTTCCGTTATCACGCGCGCACGCGTATAGTATATATAAGTATATACTCAATATATAACGGAAAACGCAAAAAAGCGCAAACTTGGATTTTCTCCGTTGCGCCTAAAATCTACAATTTGACGCCGATAACGTTTACGTTGATTGTCGCTACAATCATACCCGTAAAAGCCTCGACTTTGTATTTTATCGCTTCTTTAAGCGATTCTGCTACGGCGTTAATAGATACGCCGTATTTTATAATAACGTAAACGTCAATATAAATTCTGTTTCCGGAGGTAGTAACTTTTATACCTTTGCCACCCACTTCCTTTTTCATTAGTAACGCCAAGCTATCGGTAAAACGGCGCGATACCATTTCCACGATACCGTACGATTCCATTGCAGTATTAGACGCGACCTTTGCAATCGCAAGGTCGGAAATGGATATTTTACCGTAAGCGTTATTTGTATTAACTGACATAAACATTCTCCAATTACTCTATCATTTTACACTATTTCCTCGTATTTGGCAAGTACTTTTTCAAAATTTTTTGAATATTTTTTATTTTTTATCTTTTTGGGCTTAATTTTGATTGATTTTTCTCCTTAAAAATGCTATATTATTAATGCTTGTTTTTGCGTTTGCATTTTTTATGCGCAAAACGCTATCCATTTATGGACGAACCACGGCAAAATAATTCCCAAAATCGGAGGTGTCAATATGTCGAGAGTATGCAATATTTGCGGTAAAGGTCAAGCTTCGGGTAACAACGTTAGCCACTCCAACCGTAAAACGAGAAGAACTTTCAAAGTAAACGTTCAAAAAATTTCCTACGTTGAGGACGGTAAGGAAACCAACGGTTACGTTTGCGCAAGATGTATCAGAACGCTCAAAAAGGCAGACTGACGTCTTCGTAACAAGGCGAGGCTTTCTCGCCCTCTTTTCACACAAATTCAAAAAGCCGACTTGCTTGTATTAGCAAGTCGGCTTTTCCCGTTGTTTTTATTCCTGTTCTTTTCTCAATTTTTTAAGCAACAGTTGAATGACGATAAACGCTACGAGCGTCGTTAGTATCCACGTTATCGGATAGCATACAAATATCATTTCCAGCGTTTGTTTTGCAGGAAATACCGTAAGCAACCAAATTACGCGAAGTAAGCACGAACCCACGAGCGCAATTACCGTAGAGGTAAGCGACCGACCAAGCCCCCGCAAAACCCCCGTACAAACTTCCATCAATCCGCACAGGAAATACGGTACGCAAATAAACCAAAGACGAATATTCGCCGTTTCCATCGCAAGCGCCTCTAAACGGCCTTCCGCGCCCGCTTTAACGCCGTATAAAGCAAGCAACGGCGTTTTTAACAGCATTACGAGTAGCGCCATCGTAAGCCCGATAATGCTCGTAAGCAAAAAGCTGTTATACATAATCGGTTTCACGCGCTCTGGTTTCTTTGCGCCCATATTTTGGCTTGTAAACGTTATCGCGCCTTGATACACGGCGTTCATCGAAGTATATACGAACCCTTCGATATTTCCCGCCGCCGCGCTACCGTTCACGACGGGTTGATAATCGATGTTGGGCGGACACAGATTGTTGTTCACCGTTACGATGGACGATTGTATGAGCATATTAGAAAGGGAGAACAGTCCGCCTTGAATTGCCGCAGGCAACCCGATACGAACGATTTCGCCAAACGATTTGCGTTCTATTTTTAATCGTTTCAAGGAAAAGGTGGTAAAATCTTTATCCTTCCGCAGTTTCCATAACAAGACGATAAAGGAAAGCAAATTTGCCACCGACGTAGCAATCGCCACTCCCTCTACCGACAGTCCTACTACCACGACGAAGAAAAAGTTTAAAAGTACGTTTATCAGCCCTGCCACCGACAACACGATAAGAGGTGTTTTTGCGTCGCCTTTCGCTCTGAAAATGGCTATCAAATAATTGGTAAGCGCCAAAAACGGTACGCCTAAAAAGTAGATATAGGTATAAGTTACCGCCAAGCTAAGCAAACTGCCCGTATTGCCCATCGCCTTTAAAATGGGACGGGATACGGCTATTCCAAGCCCTGCGCCTACGAACCCGAAAATAAGCGCCATAATCAGCGAAGTATGCACCGCTCTTTGCGTTTTTTCTCTATCGTTTGCGCCGATATGTTTGGCGACGACGACGTTTGCGCCTACTGAAAATCCGATAAAAACGTTTACGATAAAATGCACGAAAGAAGTCGTCGTACCTATTGCGCCGACGGCGTTTGCCTCGGAGGATAAACTCACCACCATCATATCGGCGGCGTTATAAAACATCTGCAATAAATTGGTCGCCATAATCGGCAACACGAACAAAAGTAATTTTATAAATATCTTTCCAACCGTAAAATCTACTTTTTTCTTTTCCGCAACCATTCTTCCTTTGCCTCTCTTACGCCCTCAACGCTTTTATAGGCTCCGCTCTGTCTTTCGCGTTAAACACCGCGCTTCCCGCCACGATTACGTTTGCGCCCGCGTCTTTAATTTCTTGCACGTTACTTAAATCCACACCGCCGTCGATTTGGATATCCATATCGATATTGCCACATTCCTTGGCAATACGCTTTACTTCGCGCAACTTCTCCAAACTGTGCGGAATAAATTTTTGACCGCCAAACCCGGGGAATACGCTCATAACCAGCACCATATCGCACATAGGAATGGCGTCGGCGATTTTCTCCACGGGCGTATCGGGATTGATAACCGCACCGCATTTAACGCCCGTAGACTTGATAAGCTTAAGCACTTCTTTTAAGTTTTCTTGGCAAGTTTCATAGTGCACGGTGATAATATCCGCTCCCGCCTTCGCAAAGCGTTCCACGTATTTTTCGGGGTGCACAATCATTAAATGACAATCCAACGGAAGAGAGGTAAGTTTCCGTAAATCCTCTATCATTTTAATCCCAAAAGTAATGTTATTCACGAACACGCCGTCCATTACGTCACAATGCACGATATCCGCCCCGCATTTTTCAAGCGACAACACCTCTTCGCCCATTTTAGAAAAGTCCGCCGATAAAATAGACGGCGCAATTTTAATTTTTTTCATCTGAACACTCCGTTTTTTTCTTTATGTAAAATTTCATATTTAACGATTGCCAAAACGTTCATCATAAGCTCGAACGAATAAGAAAAGGTAACGAATACCGCCGACCCTGCAAAGGCGTTATACACGACGGAAAGCGCCGTTGGTAACAAGACCAAATACCGCACTTTTTTTAAATCGGGCACACGAAGTACCAACGCATACAGAGCGAGCGCAATTACGCAAAGAATATCTATCCGTTTCCAGTCGTTCAATATCCAAACGTTGACGAGAAAATATGCAAAAAGGGTGACGAGCGCAAACGCTATTCCAAGCCACAAAGGCACGACCTTTTCTTTGCGTTCGTACGAATAATAGACAAGCGTCCGCGTTAGCGCCAAGAGTAATCCCAGCATAGCGAAAAACGCCTCGTTAAATAAATACGACACCGTCAAAAACACGATACCTGCAGATTG
>SVIX01000041.1 GCA_015069285.1 Clostridiales bacterium
TATTAGGCAAGGGCGCATACGAAACGGTATGTAACCGCGCCTAATACGAAGTATTTCGTAGGATTTTTCCGTAAAAAATCAACCAAGTGACGTGACAGAGCCAACTTTATTAACCAACGACAACGGAATGTTTCGCAGATAATTTTAAGACGCGGGCAAACGCCTCGTTCAACGCTTTAATTTCCGACGTATTCCAAGCCGTTTTTTTAAAATAAAGCTCAAACAAAGCGGAAATTTCCATAATCTCCAAACGCTCCGCAACGCTAAGCGGAGCGTTTTTTATTTCGTTTAACATTTTCTTGGCGTGTTTCATACAAAAATACTTTTCGGCGCGCCCTTCTTCTTGTCCGCTTTCCCGTAAGTCTATTTCTCGCAAAACGGTATTCAGCCTTGCGCGCACGAACGTATTTTCCCTATCCGGTAAAGTAAATTTGAGTTTTCTTTCCACGGCGCGTCGTTTTTCCCGACGCGTTTTTATTCTTTTTCGCGCTAATACACACAAGAAAACCATCGGGTACACCAACCCGCCTAACACCGCCAAAACACAACACAAAAAAATCATCCATTCGTTTACCGTCAAAACCATAGACCGCTCCGCCCCCTTTTTTTTCACCGTTTTTTAGACTATTGCCAAAAAAGCGGACGGCTTTTTTTGTTCTTTTGTCGTATTAAGAACGATCAGGTCGAAATTCTTTTATTCAACTTCCACTTGAAAACCGTGATAAATATTCACGAGCGTACAGCGGACGTTCTCGAACGGGATTTTCATAATTTTAGCAACGGCAAGGCGGTATAAATCCAACTGCGGTTTATACCGTTCTACAAGTTTCTCGCCGTCCTTTCGGGAATATTTATAATCGATAATTTGCGCCGTATTTTCTCCTGCGACGAATAAGTCGATTGCGCCTTGAAAAAGCATTTCTTCTCCGCTATCGCGCGCCAAGAGTTCCGCGTTTTCGCCTTTTTTCTTGCCGTAAGTATCTTTTACGGGTAAAGACACCAAAAATTGTTGTTCTTTATACAGTTTTTTATCGCGCAATCCGTCAAATACTTCGTTGGATAAAATCTCCACGAGTTTCTCCAACGAAAGAAGATTTGCGTTTTCCTCGTCCGTTTTACGCATTTGCAAAAGCGACTGCAAAACGGTATCGGACAACGCGTTTCCTTTCAGGCGTTCCCCCGTCGAATCGTAAAGATTTTTAAAGTCAAACCCTTCCAAAAACGCGTGATACGCAATACCCGTTTGCGCGTCCGTTCCGCTTAAATCTTCCGTCAAATTTTCAAATTCTTCGTCTATCGCCTCGCCGTCCGTGGAGGTTTCCTGCAACGCGTACGACTTGCTTTCGTACGATTCCATAAGTTGCGTCGCCGAACTTTTTACGGGCAAGTTTTCGTAACCCGTATGTCCGTACTCCCACAAAAACGCGCGTTGAATTCTTTCCTCTAAATCCTTGTCCGGTTCAAAGAGCATCATAGTTCTTTTGGGCTTTTCGATAATCGTGAAATCGTCAGACACGACGTACTTTTCCCAAACGGAAAAATCGGTAAAATCGGCAAACGAATGCGCGTAACGAACGTCGGGAACGAGCGTCTTTTTCTTAAAAATCAAATGCAACGCGTATTTAGCGCGCGTAAGCGCTACGTAATATAAATTCAATTCGTCTTTTATCGACTCTTCGACTTGTTTATATTCACAAAGCCGTCTTAACAACGTAGAACTTTTCGTCATTTTTTTATCGTCGAATGCTCTGGGCGCAAGCCCGTATTTCTCTTCAAGCAATAACTCGTCATGGTCCGCTCCGCGGAAAGGCGCGTTCAAGTCGTCTATTATCACGACGGGATATTCCAACCCTTTAGAGGAGTGCATCGTCAAAACTTTTACGGAGTCTTCGCCACCGTTTTCGCTATACTCGATTTTATACGATAAATCGCGTAAGCGTTCCAAAAAAGCGTGCACGCTAAGCGGTTCGGGATTGCTCGTTTCCTCCACGAAACGGTGCATGCGTTTTAAGCAAGCCACGCCGTTATCCATCTCTAACAGCCTTGCCTCCATTCGTGTTTGGGAAATAATTTTCGTAAGCATTTCCCC
This sequence comes from Clostridiales bacterium, assembly GCA_015069285.1. GTDB lineage: Bacteria > Bacillota > Clostridia > Christensenellales > Borkfalkiaceae > Scatosoma. The sequence goes on from SVIX01000041.1 coordinate 2,090, forward strand.
TGCCGTTAAAAGAGTGGAAAAGCGTTTGAGTTCTTGATAATACGCATAAAACCGACGAAGTTTATGCGCAATAGCGTCCTCTTTTTCTTTCGCGTATTTTTGGCAGGCTACGCGGAAAAACCCTTCTTCTTTATACGCTAAACGAATGTCCGCAAGCTCGTTAAAAGTTAAATTTTCCGTCGTGGAAAGCAACGCGCTACAAAGCGGAACGTCCTGTTCGGCGTTATCGACGAGCAAAAGCCAATCGATAAGCGTTTTTATCTCGGAAAACTCACAAATATTTACCGCGGACGCCGACGTTACGGGCACGCCTTTCGCGGAAAGCGCGGCGACCGTCTTACTGATTTGCCCTTGCTTTTTACGGGATAAAATCGCAATATCGCTATATTTTACCTGCTTGGGCTCTTTTTTCTCGGCGTCGTACCATTTTTTACTCAATTCTTCTTGGATAATTTGATAAATTGCCGTAGCGGAAAGGCTCTCCTCCGCCTCGTCCTCGTTTGCGTTCGCGTGTTCACGAACGGAATACACCCCTCGCTCCCGTTTTTCCGCTTTGGGCGGTTCGGGTAAAAAATGAATTTGTACCCTGCCGTCCCCTTCCAAGTACCCGTTTCCGCGTTGCATAAACGAATCGTTTTTATAATCTACCGAACTCGTTTTGGGCGTCATCGCAAGCGAAAACTGCGCGTTGACCGCGTCTAAAACGGCGTCGCTACTGCGGAAATTATTCGTCATGTACAAAGCGTTTCCCGCCCCTTGCGCAAATTCGTTTTGCGTCTTCACGAAATATTCCGACTTACTGCCTCTAAACCCGTAAATCGCCTGTTTAACGTCCCCGACGAGAAATAAATTCGTTCCGCCGATTAAAGACACGATTTCCTCCTGCACGGGGTTTACGTCTTGGTATTCGTCCACGAATACGTGTTTGTATTTTTCACGCGTTTCCTGCGCAACTTCCGGATTCTTCAAAAGCGCAAGCGCGATATGCTCTAAATCGTTATAATCCAACGCGCCCCGTTCCGCTTTTAACTGCGCGTATTTTTCGTCAAAACGCAATAAATATTTTCCAAGCGCTTTGGCGGTATCGCCTGAAAGGAGGAAATTATCAAGTTCTTCCTTTTTGGATAACGTTTCCGCGAACTCCTTGTTGTAAATCTTTGCGATTTTTTCCTTTAACTCCGCAAGCCGTTCTACGTGCAAACGGAATTCAGGCGTATCTTTTTTGTTTGCCCGTTGTTTTGCCGTGAATTTGATTTTTTCCAACGCGCACGCGGAAAAATACTCCTCCGTTGCAAGAATTTTCTCCAAACTCTCGGCAAGTTCTTGACTAAGCGTAAGGGACGCCGAGGCGTGCTCTATCCCTTCGAAATACGACCGCTCGTCTTCAACCTGTTCTAAATAGTACCGCGCTTTTTTGTGCAACAACGAAAGCAAATCTTGACAAACGCATTCAAAAGTTTGCTCGGTGTACGACCCCGAACCTGCTAAATATTCCTTATAATCCGCACGGTTACGCAATTTTTTATAGGCGGATAAAAAGATTTTTCGTAACGAAGTATCGCTCTTTTTACGCCAATAGGTAGACAGCAAGCGCGCGAAATCCTCTTCGCCTTGCTCGTACCCCTCTTCCAAAAGCTCGTCTAGCGCGCTATTTTGCATCGCCGTCCCTTCCGCGTCGTCGCCGTTTATTACGCGAAAGGCGTTATCCACGCCCGCCACGTAAAAATGCGAGCGAATCAGCTTAGAACAAAAGGAGTGTATCGTGGAAATATCGGCGGACGGGAGTTCCTGCAACTGCACTTTGAGGTTTTCTTTTTGCGCAGGCTCGGTAGAGGCGTCGTTCATTTTATCTATCAACGCTTTCCGCAATTTCTCTTTCATTTGCGACGCCGCTTTTTTCGTGAAGGTAACGGCAAGAATATTACTTACTTTTTCTTTATCCGAAATCAACAACTTGATGATTTTTTCAATCATGACCGTCGTTTTTCCACTACCTGCCGACGCGGAAACAATCGTTTTGCCCTTAGCGTCTATCGCCCGTTGTTGCTCGGGCGTGTATTGTTTCGTTTGCGTGTTTCGTTCCGACATAGTTATTCCTCCTTCCCCTCTCTCGCAATTTTTGCAATCTTTGCAATTTCCGCAGGCTCAATCGAACGTTCCGTTCTCGGCGTTTGCTTTTCGCCGTTAAATCCGCACATTCCCCCGAATTTACAATATTCGCAACCCGACTTATACGGCGTAGGCGCGATATACCCCTCTTTTATCTCTTTACAGCCCTGTCTTGCTACAAATTCAGCGTAATCAAGGAAATCGCGGAACGTTTCTTCGGGCATAACCCGTTTATTCTGCGCGTTATTCTTCAAGGACGCGGGGAAATATTCGCTCTTTTTATCTTCCGTCAGCGTTATATCCCCGGCGCGAAGGGCGTCCTCGTCGCCGTTGAGAAAGCCTTTCATGCTAAAACGTCCTTCTTCCGCGCCGACGTAATCCACGGAGGCAGGGAAATAAAATACCCCTGCGGGTATGCGCTCGCCTTTCACCGCAGACATATATAATTGCATTTGCATCTTTCTTCCCGTATAGTAAGAAAGTGGCGTATCGTCGATTGCGCCCGTTTTATAATCAATAATCCGCACGTAGTTTGGCGTTCCGTCCACCCTGTCGATTTTTCCACGCAGGGTATCCGTCGCTACCGTTTTTTCCGTTTCCTCTACGAGAAATTCGGAATTTTTAATTTGACGGAACACGGCAAGCGCCACGTCCGCACCCTCTTTCAATAATTTTTCCGAGAAGAATTTCCCCGACGCCGTATCCGCTTGCGTTGCGTATACGGGTTTTTGCAACAGTTTTCTTCCCTCGTCAAGCGCGTACGCGTACAATTCCTCTTCCGTTCGTATCGTAGAGGCTTTTTTCGTCGTAATCTCTAACAATTCGTGAATAAAATTCCCCGTATCGACGGCAAGCACCGCCGTTTCTTCCCGTTCCTTTAATTTCAAGCCCCTTTCGGCAAAATTTTTAAAAGGACAGGCAAAATACCCCTCCAACGCCGTCGGGGATATTTTTCCGTCTTTAAAAAACAATTCTTCCCCTCGCGCAACGCTTACCTGTCCCATTCCATTAGACAGGTATTCTTGCTTGTGTCGAACACTCAATTTATCCAAAGCGGTAAAAAGCGAAGAATGTCGCTTATTTGCCGTCAACGCGCGTTTTGTTTGGTTGCTTTTATTGTTCTCGTAAATATTTTTTTCTATCAAAAGCCTTCTGACGGCAGGCGTAGGCGCGCTACAAACGTACGGAAAATCCGCGTCCTCAAAATGCTTATTGCGTTCTATTTTTCCAAACGCTTTGTCTAAATAGTAAAATATTTCGCTCACGGCAGGTTCGCTCCCGTCCGCGGAAAGCGGATAGGACAAATATAACGCGTCCGTAAAAGTACATAAATTTAAGCAAACGCTTTCCCGACTGCGCAAATTTACCTCCGCAACGGTAGGTTCTAACAACGCTTTCACTTCGGCAAGACTTGCAATTTCTTTATCCGATACAATCGCCGTATCGCTGGAAGCGCGCGGAACTTCTTCCGTCATTCCAAGCGCAAACAATACGCCTACCTTTTCAATCCTGCTATCCGTTAAATCCCCGACGAACACCGCGTCCGCCTTAGAGGGAATAAGTGAAATTTCCGTCGCGTCAAATCCGTCCGTCAGGATTGCGGAAAACTCGCCCACGGTGAGTTCCGTTTCATCCACGAGCGTTTCCGCCTCCGTCAGCACTTCGTCCAATTTTTTCTCTATTTTCGCAAGAAAACTCTTTTGCTGTTCCCCTTCGATATTCTCGCACAGTTCTTTTAATCTGTCAAACGCTTGAAAATCTTGCAGAATTTTCCGTACGGCAAGACAATACGCTTTGCCTTTTGCGCGCGGACGAATACCCTCCGTTGCGCTCAGTAACCGACTTCTACATTCCCGTAACGTATCCAAGCAAAACGCGCCCGTTACCGCCTCGCCCGTTTTAATTTCACGCTTAGCGCCTCCGCGGTAATTGGCAAATTTTAACAGATAATTTCTATACTCGTCGCTCGCCCCGAAAAAATAATTTTGCGCAAGCGCTTGCACGGACGCGGGCGAATATTTCTCCTTTACCACCCGTAAACAATCCAGCAAAAACACCGAAAGCGGATGCGTCTTTAACGAACGCTTTTCATCGATAAAATAAGGTATACGGTATTCTTCTAACGCCCGTTTTATCGGTAACGAATACTCCGTCACCGAAGATACGAGCAACGCAAAATCACGGTATCTCCGTTTCGGATTTTCCGCCATCGCCCGACGGATTTGTACGGCAACGTATTCCGCCTCCCCCGTTTTATCTTGCGCCTCGAAAATTTTTATTCCCTTCGCGTTCGTGTTTTGACCGCTAATCACAGGATTAAACAACGCCTTTCGCAACCTCTCCGCCTCGCCGTCTAAAGGCGTACCTAAGGATAAAGTTTGTAAGGGTTCGTAGTCTTTCGCGACTTTTACGAAGGTATTATACGCGCGATTGGTATAAATATCCTCTTTCCCTCCGCAAAAAATGCCGATTACGTTTTTCGCCGTTTCCATACTTGCGCGAACGCTTTTTAACGCCTGCGCCGTAAACGAAGAATAACACAGAAAAAACACCGTCGTTTCGCTTACGTTTTTATGCGTACGAATTTCGTAGGGCAATAAAGAAAGATACCCGTTTTCGTCCTTTAACGAGTTCTCCGATAAAAAACGGATATACTCCCTATAAATTTCCGCTAAATCCTTGATTTTCTTTTTTAATACTTCGTCGGATAACAGCGGAATCCCCTCCTCTAAAATCTCAGGCGTAATTTCAGACGCGGAAAACTGCGCCAACGTTTCGTAAATACATTTGGCGTTATTCCCAATCCCCGTTTCAGAGGTAAAACAATGCAATCTCTCCTCCCGTTGCAAACGGGTCATAATCTTCCCTATCGCCATTACCGAGCCTTGCTTGCTCAATACGACTTCCTTTTTCTTTAAAAAACGGGAAAAGGTGGTTACGTTAGAGAAAAAACTTCCGCCCATACGCGCCGTTAGCGCGCGCTCCGCCACGAGCGTAAGCCTATCCTCGCAAAATATTAAATTCCGCCCCCCTTCCTTTTCTTGTTGATTGGCGTACTCCGCCATAATTTCCATACATTCGGAAAGGGTATACGCTTTAATTGCGGTTATCATTTTTTGCGCTCCTTTTTTTTACTTATTACCATTATAGCATACTTAAAGGGAAAATTTCAGCTTTTTTTCACAAGAATTTTCAAGAAATCCATATTTTGTTTTTACAAATCGGAAAATATGTGCTATAATAATAACGATAGCGAAATTTTTTTAAAACGAAACCACCTTTTTTCGCTATCAAGGTAGATGATTATGAAGAAAAAAACTATCGTAGCCATAACCGCTTTGCTCGTCTGTACGACGCTGTTTACCTCCTGTAACAACGCCTCGCAAAAGGTTCAATTTAGCGAATATTGGCACAAAGATATGAACTCCCCCGCCGAAACCGTCTTGGAAGAACTTACCTATAAGGTAGAAACGACCCAATCTACAAGTACGGAACAGGTAAATTATTCCGCTAATTATAGCGGAACTTATACGACGAAACTCGAAAAGGACGCGGAAAATAATTACGTTTATACCACGAACCTTTCCGTAACGGCTGTATACGACTACAAAACGGGAAAAAGCCCCGCGTTGGAAGACAGCGTAAAATCCACCGTAGTATTCCAAAATACGGCAAACGCGTTAAAACCTATTCGTTCGGAAAAGGAAATCGTCAGCCATTCTCCCATAAACGGTGATATTGACGAAAACACCGATTTTAACGCTTGGAAAATGCATAACAAATTCGTCGTCGATTACAAAACGAACACGGCTACTATTTACGATTTATGCAAAACGGAAAACGAAAGAGGTTATAAAACGACGGACGAGATAGAAATAAACGATAAGGACGCCAAAAAATATTCTTATTTGGATAACGAACAACTTTTATTCGCGCTCCGTGGCATCAACCCCGATACCACCACTTCCCCTATCTTCCTCGTGTATGCGCCCTTCTCGGAAACGGTACAACAAATCAAAGCGACGATTGGCGCTTTGGAAATTGCCGATTCCTTTACCTTTCAATCGGTAGACGAAAACAAAGAAATTAAAGAATCTATTTCCTATTACCCTATCACCTTAAGCGTGAACGCAAAAAATACGGGCGCGTCGCATAAAGCGTGGATAGCAAAACGAACGGACGCAAACAACAATAAATTCCGCAACGTAATGCTTAAATACGAAATGCCTATTTCCTATAGCCTCGGCACAATCGTATATACTTTAACGCAAGCAAATTTTATCGACTAAAACGTATCCATCTCAACAAACAACGGCTCTCTTTCCCTTTTGGAACGGAGCCGTTGTTTTTCCTCCTTTTCATTCGATTTCAATCCCTTTTCCACAAGGAAAAACGGACAAACACGCAGTTTGTCCGTTTTCTTTTTTTATTCGCTTGCCTAAGGGAAATTAGACAAATTCAAGTGTAAGTACGGTTATGCTTTAACTACCGTAAACCAAGTTACACCGTCAATCACTTTGGATTCGACTTTATAGCCGTCTGCCAAAAGGTTTCCGTCGGGGGAAGTCTCAGGGTTCCAGTTTTCAAACGAGCCACCGCTTACGTCAACGCGGTCAATTCTTCCCTGTCCGTAAATATTAATGGTATTAAAATACGAAGTCGTGAACGTACCACCGCTTACGTTGATTTTTCCGTAAATAGCATACAACATATCGTTATTCGCCGTTACGTAGAAATTTCCGCCCTCTACGTTTAAAGTGGAATTTGCGTCGTATGCACAAGCAATACTACAATCCGCCGTAATATCCCCGTCGCCTTTAATGGTCAAGTCTGCTCCCCAGTTCATAAAGAAAACGTCTGCGGCAGCATTACCACTTATTACAGTAATATCGTGACCGTTTAAGTCAAGTACGGTATCTGCTTTTATGAAGAACGCAGAACCGTCAGAATGTCCGCCGTCTGCTTTGAAAAGCAACTCCGAATCCTCAACTTTAATGTCTTCCGCCAAAACTATTTCGCCACCATTTGCGAACGCTTCGCGCAATTCGGCAACTTTTGTTACTCCTCCCCATACGAGGGAGCCGTCGAGGGAGCCGGCAGCGGTCTTACGGCCGTATATTGCTCCAAGGTTCGCAGCGTTAAGGTTACCGCTTACGGTTGCGTTCACCGTACAGTTCTCCAAGGTCATAGCACCCGCCAAAGTACCTACGTACTTACCTGCGTAGTGACCGTTTGCCTCTTCAGCGAAGTCTGCCAAAGTAACGGTACCTTGCAAATCACAATCGGTAGCCGTCACGCTTCCGCTAAGATGTCCGATTAACAAACCGGAACTCTTTACGCCGACAACGGTTGCATTTTCAACGTCTACGTTATTAAGAATTGCATCGCCTTCGCAATATCCGACAACAACGCTCGCATAGCCGGTACCGTTCGCTTCTGCGTTTACCGTAACGTCTTTAAGCGTTAAATTAGAAACTTCAAGGGTAGAATTGGGATAAGCGTAGAACATACTCGCTTGACCAGTCGTGTTATCGTTTGCGCCGGAAACTATGTTTACGTTAGAAATCGTGTGATTATTTCCGACAATCGTAAGTTTGTCGCCACGTTGCGCAATCATCGCGCTGAAGTCTTCGCCTTGCATATCGATATCCGCGTTGATAACAACGGTAGCCTCTTCCGCTTGACCATTATTTCCCGTAAACGCTTTTGCGCTTAACGCGAGCAATTCTTCCTTTGTGGAAACCATCGTTGCGTTTTTATAAACGGTGTTATTTTCTTGCGTGAAGTTAAAGGTCGTCACGTCCGTATCCGTTTCATAAATATACAAGCCTTGATCACCGGGTTGACAGTTGAAGAAGATGCTATCCGTCACCGAAACGGTAGTATCTGCATTCAACGTACCAATCGCGATACCAGGTTTCTTGGTAAGATTGCTAAACGTACAATCTTTAACGGTTACGGAGTTAATTTCCGTGCCGTAAGCCTCGTGCATTTTCAAGCCTCTGTAGCCCGTAAAGGTACAATTCGTAAAGCTTGCAGAACCACTCTCTACCCAAACGGCGTAAACGTTTTCTTCGTTGCTTTCAAAAGAACAGTTCGTAAAGGTTGCGTTCGTACCGAATTGAATTTCGTCCGCAAACGTTACGTTGTTGCAAGTTAAAGCCGTTCCGCCCATTTCAAGATAGGTAAATTCCCAAGCGCCTTCCGCGTAAGAAACGGATTTGTCCACAATTTTAACGTTGTTTAACGTCATAGGCGCTTCGGTATCGCCCAAAGGCGTTACGCCTGCACCCGTTGCCGTAATGCTATAACCGTTACCCTCAATCAAGATAGACGATGCGGGCGTGATATTATTCTCGCCGTGATGTCCTTCCGTGGGCCATTCTACGTTACCGTTCAACTTGATGGTAAGGGGCATATTCGCCTTAGCGGAAGCCATCGCCGCCAAAAGGTCTTCCCCTTCTCCAAGTTCGATATACGTACCGTACGTAGCGTCTTCGTCGTATTCCTTATCGAACGTATCTTCTTCGTACATATATTGCGTTGCGAGAAGTTGAATTGCAAAATCCGTACCAATCTTCTTGTTTTGATACTCGTTCCCTGCGCTCTCTCTCATCTTCAACGCGATGGTAGCGGTTACTTCGCCAACTCTTTCATACGCATTGGTTACGGTTTCACCGTTAGGAAGAAGCGCGCCGTGCGCCATACCGTCTTTATCTTCGATAAGGTCGCGAAGCGTACCTACGGGCGTTACGCTTGCAAGCGACTCACGCGTAATTTGTTGCGCGTTTTCCACGAAATACACGTCGATTACGTCCGCGAGTTCCTCCACTTCGCCGTTGGGAACGATAAGGAGCTTGTATTTAAGCGCAAGCGTACCCTCGTTTACAACCTTGATATGTCTTGCCTCTACGTAACCGGGTTCCCATTTGTCGTTATTGAAGATTGCGTCTTGTTCAGCATCCTTCCAAGTAACGCTTGCGGGATTCTCGTCACCGTTCGCATAATACATACCTACCTTTAACGAACCCGTTTGGATTACGTTGTTACTGCTCGTAACGGAGTCCGTAAACCAAGCGAACGTCGTTCCCACGAGCATACTCGAAGAAAGTGTCAAAGCTAAAAC
>SVIX01000042.1 GCA_015069285.1 Clostridiales bacterium
GGGGGGGGCTTGTTTTCGTGAATGATATTTTCCCCCCAAAACGGGGAAATTTTTAACCCCGCGGGGTTATTTGTTGTAGGATACAACAAATAAAAAAATCTTATCTGTTTGGTACAAAACGTACGGAACGGTGATTACGGTATCAGTTTTTTTGTTATTTTATAAAATAAAAATTAATTAAGACGGTTTTTTCGCCGTCGAAGGAGTAGAAAATGAAAAGAGCAAAAAAAATAACGGCAAGTGTATTAAGTGTGTTATTGGTAAGTTCTGCGTTGGCGTCTTGTAAACCGCCCCAAGGAACAACGAATACACAAAAGTTTGACGCGACGAAGGCGCAACTGCGTATTTGCAGTTTTGACGGTGGCGTTGGCGTAAAGTGGTTGGAGGACTCCGCAGAAAGATTTTGCGAATTGTATAAAGACCACGTTTTCGTGGAAGGCACGAAAGGCGTACAGATTTGGATAGAGCCGGTTTTAGGCGTAGACGTAAATAAGTTCCCGAACGAGAATAACGATATTTACTTTGCGGAACACGCGAATTATTACAATATGCTTTCCACGGGGCATCTTTTGGAAATTACGGATATGGTAACCGAACCGATGACGGAATTCGGGGAAACGGAAAGCGTGGAAGATAAGCTTTACGATAATTATAAGGATTACTTTAAAACGCCTGCAGGAAAATATTATGCAATTCCTCACTATAAGGGAATTTACGGCATTACGTACGATAGAGTGCTTTGGAATGAAAAGAGCTTGTTTATCGGCGCGAACGGCGCAGTAGATCAAAAGGAAACGGGTACGCTTGCAAACGGTCCCGACGGTATGCCGAATACTTACGACGACGGCTTGCCTGCAACGTACGATGACTTTTATAAAGTCTGCGATACGATGATGCAACGCGGTATTACTCCTATTACTTGGTCGGGCATGTATCAATGGTATTTTTCCGGTTTATTGGCGGCGCTGAAGGCGGATTTCGAGGGTGAACAGGCAGACCTTTCGTATTCGTTCAACGGTGAAACGTACGATAAACTCGTAAAATCTATCAATCCCGACGGAACGGTCGTTTACGACGAACCGCTTACCATCACGGAAGAGAACGGCTACGAAATGATGAGAAGCGCGGGCGATTATTACGCGTTGACTTTCGCGGAAAAAATTATAGATTCCAACTACTACGCGCAACAATCGTTTACCGGGTCGGTAACGCATTTGGACGTACAAGGTACTTATCTTTTGAGTAAATATTCAGGTAAGAGAATCGGTATGTTGGTGGAAGGTAGCTGGTGGGCGAACGAAGCGGGGAACTACATACAAAGAATGCAAAGTTCCTACGGCGATACGTTAGACGCGAGAGGTTTCGCTTTAATGCCCTATCCGAAGGCAACGACGGCAGAGGTAGGCGACCCGCAAACGGTATTGGATACGGCGAACAGCTTGGCGTGTATCAACGCGCATATCGACCCTGAAACGATTCCCCTTGCGAAGTTATTCTTGCAATTCCAACAAACGGAATCGGAGCTTATCAAATTCGTACAATCTACGAGTATGACGAGAAACTTCAAATACGAAGTTCCCGAAGACGTATATGACGGTTTGAATACGTTTGCGAAATCGATAGTAGACGTTTGTGTAAATTGCGAACACGTACTTCCTATGAGTTCTTCGCAGTTTATGCAAAAAAATCTTGACAAATTCCAATTCGACCCTTATTTTAAGACGCCGGCTTACGGACATGCAACGGACGCTTTGAACGGAAGCAAACACAATAAAACCGCGGCGGAGGTTTTTGCGGAAATGCAAAAGAAATTTACCCCGCAAATTTGGAACTCGATGCGTTAACGATATTAAGGAGGAACTTGTAAGTGCAAGCAAGGAATTTTTACAAGAGAAAATGGTGGTTAGACCTTCTATTCGTTCTGGCGATTACCATTTTTCCCGTTGTTCAATTTTTGATATTTTACGTGGGCGTAAACTTGAACTCCATTCTAATGGTATTTCAAAAATACGAAACGGACCCCGTCACGAACATAGGCGCGTATAAGTTTTTACAAGGAGATATTTTTGAAAATTTTAAAACGATGTTTGAACAAATACGTCTTGACCCTATGTTAGAGTATGCGTTCAGTAACGCGTTTTTAGCCTTTTTCGTAACGGTGGGCGTAGGTACGACGTTGGCGCTTGTCTTTGCGTTATACATTTACAAAAAAATGTTTTTTGCAAAGACGTTCCGGCTTTTATTGTTCGCACCGTCTGTTTTATCGTCGATTATTATGGTAAGAATGTTTCAAAATTTTACGGAAACGGTTTTACCTACGTTGATTCCGTCGATGAACGGAATAGGATTACTCAGTAACCCCGATACGAAAATGTTCGGCTACTTGTTCTTTACCGTTTGGACCGGTTTCGGTATGCAAATTTTAATGTATTCGAGCGCGATGAACACAATCGACGAGTCCATTATCGAGGCGGCGAAGTTGGACGGGGTTGGACCGTTTAGAGAATTCGTATCCATTATTTTCCCGTTGATTTATCCGACGTTTATAACCTTTATGGTGACGAACCTTGCGGGGCTATTCACCAACCAAATCAATTTGTTTGCGTTTGGCGGGTCGGGCGTTGAGGCGAAATATATTACGATTGGTTATTATTTATACATAAAAACCGCCGCGGGCGCAGGAAGCGCGAGTTATTTAGAGTACCCTGTTTTGGCTTGTTACGGCGTAACGATGACCATAGTTGCCGTGCCTGTCGTTTTAGGCGGTAAGAAGTTGATGGAAAAACTTGGTCCGAAAACGGTATAAGGAGGAGAAAAGGATGTCATTTAAAGAAAAATGGAAAAACGGCAACACGAGAAGGACGTTGGTTGCTACGAATAATGCGTTTGGTTGGATTAGCTTTTTCGTTCTTTTCGTGTATGCATTCTCTTTCTTGTTCCCGTTTATTTGGTCGGTAATTACCTCCTTTAGAGACCCGATGAGCTTTTTAATGGAACGCTTTGAGGGGTACGGGATTTTCCCGAAGGATTGGTTTGCTCCTACCACGTGGGCAAACAACTATCAAACGGTTTTGAAAACGCTTGCCATTCCGTCGCGTAACCCGGACGGGTCGTTGCATATGATTGGTATCGGAGAAATGATTAGTAACTCCCTGTTATACGCGGTTGGATGTACCGCATTTTCCGTATTAACCTGTCTTTTGGTGGCGTACGCCGTGGCTATGTTTAATTTCAAATATTGTAAAATTATGTACACCGTCATTATCATACAAATGATTTTGCCTATCGTCGGGTCTTTCCCTTCGCAAATAAGAATGGCGACGGCGTTAAATCTTTACGATAGTATACCCGGTATGTGGATTATGTCTTCTTACGTGTCGGGGCTGTATTTCTTGGTATTCCACGGTGCGTTTAAACTCATTCCCAAAGATTACGCGGAAGCGGCGCACTTGGACGGCGCGGGGAATTTTAGGGTAATGGTAAGCATTATGGTGCCCTTTGTAAAAGGTTCTATTTTCACCATAGCGTTGATGAAATTTATCGGACTTTGGAACGATTATATGGCGCCGTATTTGTATATGCCTACGCATCCTACTATTTCTTACGGTGTGTATTGGCTTACGGTGGGTTCGAGAACGGGCGATACGCCTACGCAATTGGCGGCAACTACGCTTTTGGCTGTGCCCTTGTTGGCGTTCTTTATCGCGTTCCAGAAACAATTACTCGGCGACCTCACCGTTGGCGGATTAAAGTAAAAAGGAGAAAAATATGAGGAAAACTCTAAAGAACAAATTATTGTTCGGCGCGCTTGCGACGACGCTCGTTGTTAGTTGCATCGGGGTGGGAATACGACAAAGTATTGCGCAAGAGTTGCCGACGACAAAGGACGAGTTGATTGCCTATTACATAGACGGCTCAGATTCGTTCGTTGGACACACTTCCAAAGACGGAACTTTTGAAACTGCTCCTAATTCGCAGGGTTTAAAAGTGTCTTTGGCGAATAACGATAAATTGGTGTTGCGCGAAGTGATAGATTTAAACGACTATTCGCGTAACGACTCACTGATTCAAATAAGCGTTGCGCCCGAAGTGCGCGGAGAACCGCAGGTGTACAGTATTTGCGTGGACCTCGTGGACGTGTACGACGAAAACAATTTCATTACGATGGCTATCAATACGCACGGAGCGCATAAAAAGCAAGACGTAGCTGGGGATAACAGCGCGTATGCGCTTGCAAAAGCAAGTAACGGTCAGCAATTTTCCGGTGCTGGGTTTGTCAACGTATGGGGATGTTGGACGGGCTTTTTCTTCGGCGCAAACGAAGAATTCGTGGAAAACCCCGAAGAAAATTTCTTTGCTTGGGGATTTGATATTGGAAACTCGGAAGTATACATTAGCCGTCCGGGTGGAGCAAAGGCACCCGTCGTCGATTTAAACGACAAAAAGACGTTTGGCGAAAAAGTATGGGACGGGTTTACGACGGGCGAAGTATACGCGCGCGTACATTGTAAAGAATATCAAGACGCGTCGGCGAATCTCGTAATCCAAAAATACGGCGAATGGGATTTGACGAAAGAATACGAAGAAAAAATTATAGACGAAGCAGGTCCGATATTGACGGTGGATTATAACGGCTATAAAGATTCGTCGTTACCTACGGCTCTCGTGGGCAAGGAGTACTCGTTATTTGACGCTTCCGCGTTCGATTTATACTCAGGAATTACGGACGTAGACGTAAACGTATACAGAAATTATTTCTCCTCCGAAAAATACAGCGTGCCTATGAACAAACGGTTGAATACGTTCGTTCCTGCGTTACCCGGGTCTTATTACGTAGAATATTCGTCCAAGGACACGCAAGGAAAAGAAACGAAAAACGTTTTGCAGGTAAACGCAGTAAAGCAAACGGAAGAAATGTCGTTTGAATTTGAAGAACACGTGACCTCGATAAAAAACGGTGAGGCGTTCGTCTTGCCTAACTACGAGCTTTCGGGCGGTTCCGGGCGTAAAAGCGTTTCCGTTTCGGCGACGAACAACGGCAAAGCCGTAGTCATTTCGAATAACGAGGTAAGGGCGTTTGAAACGGGTACGTTGACCCTTTCGTATACGGCAACGGACTACGTCGGACAAACGAAAACGCAAGAGATTATTATAAACGTAGTGGAAACGGATAAACCGACGTTTATCGAATTGCCCACAATGCCTAAATATTTTGTAGAAGGGAACCGTTATAATTTACCCGTTATCTACGCGTACAATTATATGAACGGCGGTACGGGCGAAAAAATCCCTACGACGATTACGGTGAAAGGCAAAACGTCAAAAGTCGTTTTGAAAGGAAACGTATACGTTCCGTCTGCGAATACGTACGGAGAAGTGTTGGAAATAACGTATACCGCGACTTTTGCGGATAAAGAGAGCGTTTTAACCTATCAAGTTCCCGTATTAAAAGTGCAAAAAGACGGTCGTTACGATATGAGTAAATTTTTCGTAACCGAAGAGGGTACGTCCGTTACGGCAGAGAACAATTATTTGGAGATTGCCACGACGAAGACGAATACCAGCCTTGATTTTGCCAACGCTTTAAAAGTTAGAACGGCGACGGTGGAATGGTTATATAATGAAAACTCCGCCAATATCGGGAAATTGAGCTTTTTGTTGCAAGACTATTACGACCCGACCAATCAAGTCAAATTGACGTATAGTCAGGGCAAAGGCGTGTATATCAACGACGACGAGAAAAATGCTTACGCTTTACCCGTAGGATTTTCAAGCGGAAATTTAGCGTCTTTCTCGTATGACAACAGGGACAAACAAATTGCTTACGGCACGACGGACCTTGAAGTGCTTACCGTTAAGACGAATATGGCGGGAGAACCTTTTGAAGGCTTTACGAATAATACTTTCCACTTGACCATTCTTTTGGAAAATTGCGCTTTCGGCGCAAGTTTCAATTTGCGGTACATCAACAATCAATTCTTTAGCAGTTCTTCGGGGGATTGGAGTTCTCCCGTGGTTTCGGTAATCGGTACGCTCGGCGGGGACCTTTCGTTGGGTACGCGCGTAGAATTGCCCGAATTGGTAGTTTCCGATATTTTATGCGGTGAAATAGACGCGTGGTTTACGATGCGTGACCCTAACGGTAAAGCCGTACGTGACGTTGACGGTAGATTGTTGGAAAACCGTTTGATTGTCGGCGATACGTATTTCGTGGATTTGAACGTGTACGGCGTATACTCTATCACGATTTCCGGACAAGACAAGTCGGGGAATACCTGCGGGGATATGTTCGTATTAAACGTTGTGGACGAGCAAGCGCCGACGATTACCCTTTCGGGTGAACCCGTAAAAGAAGTAACGGTAGGTAGCTCGGTAATCGTACCTTCGGCGGTAGCGACGGACAATTTCGACGAAGAAGTAGAATTGTTCGTGTATATCGTAATACCGTCCGGCGGAACGCAAGCGTTCGATTGCACGTCGAAAGGCTTTAAAGCTACGCGCGTAGGCGAATATAAAATAATGTACGTAGCGGTAGACAAAGCGGGTAATATCGCGCAAGTCGTACGCACGGTAAAGGTAAGGAGGGCGTAAAAAATGAAAAAGATAAGTAAAATCATTGCTACGCTTTTAGGCGTGCTTACGTTTTCCACCACCGTGACGGCGTGTACGGATAACGGTAAAAATTCCTCCGCGGGAAAAGTAACGCCCATCGGTACGGGCGATTACGTGAATTACGATGATTTGGAAGTGGACGACGTTGCGAATATACACGAACGCAGTATCTCTACGACCTCGCATAAACTTGTAACCGCGGGCGCGTCCGAATACGTAATTGTCAAGGACGAAAATACAAGTATGGACATGGAAAGGGCTGTAAACGAGTTTTACGTCTTATTTCAGGAGGCGACGGGTATAAAACTTCCCATCGTGACGGATACGGGTCTTACGTATAGCGATAACGCTAAATATATTTCGTTTGGTAAAACCAACGTACTCGAAAGTTCGTCGATTAACGTGGACTATGCAACGTTAGGTTCTCAAGGCTACGAGCTTATCACCAAAGGCGCGTCGCTGTTTGTCGCGGGCGAAGATTTGGGCGTATTGTGGGGCGCTTACGACTTGTTGGACGTTCTGTTTGATTTCACGATGTATACGGACGTATATTATACGTTGAATAAAAACGTCAAAGACTTGGCTTTGCCTGCGTTGGACGTAAAAGAAGTCCCGGATATTTTGTATAGAAAAGCTCCAAACGGAACGATCAAGGACGAGGCGTTGCAACGTATGCGTTATAATGACGCAGATCCAATATTCTCTCACGGTGGCGGTGTCCATACGTGGTATTCCTTTATAAGTCCGGAAGAGTATTGGGAAGACCATCCTTCTTGGTTTACGCTTAGCAAAAATCAATTATGTCTTACCGCAGGTGAATACGGCGGAGAAGAATATCAATTATTGTTGGAAGAAACGGTAAAGAAAGTCAAAGAGGTCATTGATAAAGAACAGGAAAAAAATTGGCTTCGTTTTACCCAAATGGACATTGTGGAATGGTGTAATTGTGACGGCTGTAAAGAAATAATTCAACGTTACGGTGGCGCAAATTCCGCAACGCAAATTTTGTTTGTCAACGATTTGGCGGAAAGAATAGAGGCTTGGTTGCAATCGGACGAAGCGGGCAGAAACAAAGGCAGGGACATTCAAATCGTCATGTTCGCTTACCATATGACGGAAGAAGCTCCGACGCATAAAGACGCGAACGGGGAATACGTATTGAACGCCCCCGAAATGCGACTTCGTGATAACGTAACCGTAAATATCGCGCACCTGTTTACAAACTATACGGAAAGTTTGTTAGACCCCGTGCAGAAAAACACTTATGAACTCATTAAAGGTTGGGAGCCTGTCAGCGATAATTACATTTGTTGGGCTTACGACGTATACTTCGGACATTACCAAATGCCGAGAGATACGTACAACGCGATGCAGTCCTGGGTAAAGACGTTGTATAATATGGGCGCACAATGGTATTGGCCACAAGGGAATTACCAAAACCCCAAGAGTACGGCGTTCGATAGCGTAAAATCTTTCATTTATTCAAAATTACTTTGGAACGTCAACGCGGATATCAACGCGCTCGTAGACGAATTCTTTACGGCGGTATACCGCGAAGCCGCGCCGATTATGCAAAACGCGTATTGGGACGTTCGCGCGCAAATGGCGTATAACCGTACGGAGTTAGGTTACGGCGACGACCAACATAAACACTCGAACGGGTATACGAAAAGATTCTGTATAAACTTAATCGATGAGCTGGAAAGAGCAAAACGCGTCTTGAAAAACTACGAAAAGACGGACCCCGATTACTATAAAAAAGTAACGGACGAAATATCGTTTGAAACGATTTTTCCCAAATACGTGCTTTTAAAATCGTATAGCGGTACGTTTAATAGCGACGAATATAACGCGCTCGTTAAAGATTTCAAAGAATTGATTTCCGTTACTGCAATCCGTATGACGGGCGAGGGCGCAGGCAAGGAAATGCAAAAATTCCTTGAAACGTTAAAGCTTAAATAAAGATAAGGAGAAAAAACAATGCAAAATAAAAAATCGAAATATTTATTATTGTTAGCAACGCTTTGTACGGTAGCTACGTTTGGCGCATTTGCGTCTTGCTCGGACAACGACGAACTTTCGAACAGCTCGTCAAGCAGTTTACCCGACGGCGGTTACGTGGAGGAAACCCCTGACGTTGGCGTTACCATTACGCAAGGCACGGTAGAACTTGAAAAATACGCCTCCGAAACGCTTAGCGCGGTAACGCAAGGCGTAAACGGTACGGTTACTTGGACGTCCTCCGACGAAAGCGTAGCCGTCGTCAACGACGGCGTCGTAACGGCGAAGAAAACGGGCTCTGTTACCATTACCGCAAAGATAGGCGAGTATCAAGATACTTGTAGCGTTACCGTAGTGGAAGGCGACGGAACGTTCGCATTCTCGGAAATACGCGATATCCAATTAGCCGTGGGTACGAGTCATACGCTTGACGGTACGATTTGCTACGAAGGCGACGTGTTCCCGTTTGCCGAGGCAACTTTCGAGGCGGAAACGGGTAAAACGTTGATAACGGTAGAAAACGGCGTAGTTACGGCGGGAACGATTATCGGCAACCAAACGGTTACGGCAACGGCGGTGACCTTTGACGGAAAAGAAGTCGTACAAACGTTTAACGTGCAAGTGTACGAGCTTGGAAGTATCGAAACGGGCATTTTGAAAAATACCCTTACCCTTTACGATACGGATAAATTCGGCGGTATCTTCAATTCCTATGCGTTGGACGGGTTCACGGTTACGGTAAACGGCGAGGAAACGACGGAGTACGCTATGAATTACGAATTGCAAGAAGGCGCGGACGTAATCGAATTGGAAGATAACGGTATCGTAGCGGTTGGCTTAGGTACGGCAACCATTCGAGTTTGGTTTGAAAGCGCGTCTACGGCGATTTACGATACCTTTATCACGGTGGAAGTAAAAGAATTCAAGCGTAACAAAATAGAATACTTGGCGGAAACGCACGACGGCTATACGTTCGAATTTGCCTCGGTGCTTGATGACGGTAGCGTGGTGTTGGATACCTCCCTTTTGCCTACCCCTGTCGAAAACGCAAAAGTTGAAGGCTTGGCGATTAACGGCAACGCAGTAGAATACACCAAAGAGAACGGTATGTTATTCTTCGAAAACGCCGAACTTGGCGAAATCGTGTTGACCGTTACGACTTCGGAAGGTACGGTAGAGCAAGACGTTATCGTTTCCGACGCGGTAATCCGTACGTCGGGCGACTATTTCAGATTTATGCACGATTTAGCGCAAGGCGAAAACTGCACCATCACGACGACCCGTCGCGACGCAACGTACGCGGTACTCGCAAACGATATTTTGACGTCGAAAGAGTATAGCATAAACTGGGAAAACCGTGCCACGCCGACGATTAACTCGAAAACGGACGGCGTATTCAACGGGCTTGGGCATATCGTAGAAGGTTTTGCAAATCTTTATGGTATTTTCGGCTACGGGTACGATAGCGAAACGAAAGTGGTAAAAGACTATACGATGAAAAACGTTACCTATTCGGGTTGTTGGGGCGCGTATGATTTTTGGTTGTTTGCGTGGACGCTTGAGGATTGTACTTTTGAAAACGTAAACACCGCGGTAAGCTCTCCCGAAAATACGTATTTTAACGATAGATACGAAAAGTATAAAGGCGCATTGATTGCGAAAACGGCGAAAAACGTTACCTTCACAAATTGTAACTTCCACTTCGATATGTCCATTGGCGGAGATATGAATAAAAAAGTCCGTTTGTTCGGCGAAAACGCAAACGTAAGCGGTATTCAGTTTATCAACAGCTCCGTTTCTATGAAAAACGGCTTAATAGCGTTAAACGGCGAAGAGGATTGGAAGGGCAACGATTGTACGTACGGCGAAATTGGACCTTTTGAAGGTACGTCGAAAACCAATTTACGCGCTTTTGGCGAACTCAACTACCCCGTTTTGACGAGCAATACCTTGACGATTACCGATAACGTATTCAGTTTAACCGATTTCCAAACGATATTGCGTAAGCAAATGCCCTCCGAAACGGTAAGCGGAAAACTTACGGGCTTATTCTTCACGAATACGGGACGCTCGATGCCTATCGCGCCGTCTATTAAAAATAAAGAAGACGGTACGGCGAAACTTAGCTTTGTGGATAGAACGCGAGTTCCGAGCGAATGTTATCTTACCGTATGCACGACGGAAGGCGTATGGGGTATGATGGTAAAAGTGGCTTTTGCAGACACGAACGCGTAAAGCGTTGCCTCGCCTCCCTGTCACTCTGGAGCAAAGTGCGTTACCTCGCCTCCCTGTCACTCTGGAGCGAAGGGCGTTAGCCCGTAGCGATAGAGTCTAAAAGATTCTATCGGTC
>SVIX01000003.1 GCA_015069285.1 Clostridiales bacterium
TTAATCTTCTACCCAGACAATCTCAGATTGTCTATTTTGTCTCGCCAATTTTTACTCTCTTTACATTTTTCTAAAAATTTTTGAAACAGTGCCTATTTTCGCTTGACTATTTAATAGTTAGCTCCTTTCGTTTACAAGAACGAAATAATCTGCTCGTCGTCTTTTTCCAAAATCCGTTTCATAGCAAGCTGTTCGCGCAAGCGACGCGAAGTAACCGCTTTAAAGCCGAGCGTTTGAATAGTAATAAGCGGGGTCATCGCAACCATTGCCACAAGCCCGAACGCGTCTAATAAAACCGCGCTTTCGCCTTGTAAGATAGCGCATACGCCTACTACGAAAGGCAGGATAAAGGTGGAAGTGAGCGGTCCGCTCGCCACTCCGCCCGAATCGAAGGCGATAGCCGTATACAGTTTAGGCACGAAAAAGGATAACCCCAAAGAGAGGAAGTACCCCGGAATGAGGTAGTACAAAACGCTGAAATCGAAGATAACGCGAATAACGGATAAAGCGATTGCCGTACCCACGCCAATCGATAAGGCGATAAGCATAGAACGCTTGCTCACCGCGCCACCCGTGACGTTTTCCACCTGTTTGTTTAAAACGTGGATAGCGGGTTCTGCCAAAACGACGGTAAGCCCTAAAACGAACGCGAAGAGCACCAAAATCCACGGCGCTTGTTCGGCAAGTTGCGTACCCATTTTATAGCCGAGGGGCATAAACCCGACGGTAACGGCGGAAAGGAAAATTACCAAGCCGAAAAGGGTGTAAAAAATACCGACGATAATTTGTAAAATACGCGCTTTGGGTAATTTAAGGAATAAAAATTGTAAGATAAAGAAGAATACCGCAATAGGCAAAAGCGCGACGAGCACTTCGTTGCCCGTATGCAAAAGGGTGGTAAATATTTCCCCTGCGCCAAACTTCATTGTATAATCGGGCAAAGAATATTCTACCGTTCCCGTGGAAAATAACCCTAAGAACAAAACGGCGAGGATAGGTCCTATCGAACAAAGCGCGATAAACCCGAAACTGCTTTCTCTGTCCCGTTTATCGCCGAGCGCGGCGGAAACGCCGACGCCGAGGGACATAATAAAAGGAACGGTGATAGGTCCCGTCGTTACACCGCCCGAATCAAACGAAAGGGGCAAGAAGTTACCGTTGCCGTTTTCGAGGATAAGGGAGGCAAGCGCAAAGAGCAATAAATAGAAAAAGGTCATCAAATGCGCCAAGTTCAGTCGGAACACGATACGCAAGATACCCAGCACGAGAAAGACGCCCACGCCGATGCCGATAGAGCACACGAGCATCGTGGAGTTGATAACGTCCTTTACCTGCGTGGCAAGAACGGATAAATCGGGTTCGGCAATCGTGACGAACACGCCCATTGCGAAACAAACGATAAGCAAAGTTTTAAATTTTCCCGATTTGGGAAGTCCCGCGCCGACCTGTTCGCCCATTGGCGTCATCGCCATATCCGCGCCGAGGTTAAATAGCGCCATACCGATAATCAGCGCTACCGCGCAAAAACAAAACACCGCCGTTTCTTGCGTGGTAAAGCGAACGAGCGGTGTAAAATTGAGCAAAAGCACGATAAGTGCTACGGGAATGACGGATACGGCGGATTCTTGCAATTTTTTAAGTAATGCTTTGAACATTCGTCTTTTTTCCCCTAAGTTTTTTAGGCTCTGTCACGTCACTTGGTTGATTTTTTACGGAAAAATCCTACGAAATACTTCGTATTTTGCTCGCTTTCGTACAAGTCAAGTACGCGCGCTCACAAAATATTTGTCTTTCTTGTATTTTTCTCGTAAAAACACAGAAAAATAGATTTTTTGTTAATCAACCATTCTCTGTGACATAGCCTTATCTTATTATAAAATATTTCCGCGCGTTTGTCAATCTTAAAAGAGGACGAACGCGCGGGTGTTTTATGAAATTTTATCGAAAAATCTTATTTTACTACCGAGAATTTATATACCGTCGTTTCGTTATATTTTTCTCCCGCCTTTAACGTGGTGGTAGGATATTGAGGGCAGTTGGGGGAGTTGGGATAGCATTGCGTTTCCAAGCAAAGCGCGCAATGGTTGACGTAGTTCTTTTTGCCCTTGAATCCGCCCGTGGAGCAAGCGGTGTAAAGCTGTACGCCGGGAAGGGTGGTATAGCAATCCATTTTAATGCCCGATTCTCTATCGTATACGTACGCAAAATGTTCCAAACCGTCGCCTTCTCTTTCCAAGCAATAGTTAAAATCGTAACCGTTGCATTGTTTGATAAACTTCGCGTTAGAGAACATATCCTTGCCCAAAAGCTTTCCTTCGTAGAAACTGTACGGCGTACCGTCGATATCCATAAATTCGCCGTGGGTAATCAGTTCGTCGTCTACGGGCGTCATTTGACGGGATTTAATCATAAGTTCGTGGTCAAGCACCGTGTCTTGGCGACCTACGCAGAAATAGGAGTGGTTGGTAAGGTTGCATACCGTATCTTTATCCGAAACCGCGGCGTATTCGATAACGAGCGCGTTTTCGTCGGTCATCGTAAAGAATACCGATACGTCGAGCTTACCGGGGAAACCGCTTTCGCCGTCGGGGGAGGTATGGGACAATACGAGCGTTTCTCCGCGTACTTCCGCTTTCCAGCATTTTGCGTTAAACGCGCCTTGAATACCGCCGTGTAAGGTATTGCCTTTTTCGTTCGTTTCAATAGGGTAATACGTACCGTTCAAGGTAAAACCGCCGCCGCCGATACGGTTGCCGTATCTGCCGATGGTCGCGCCGAAATAAGGATTTTCTTCAAAATAATCTTCGTAGCGTTTGCAACCTACGATAACGTCGAGAAGGTCGCCGTTTTTATCGGGAACGCAAAGGCTATGAAGACGACCGCCGTAGGTGAGAATTTCCGCGTATGCGCCTTGCGCGTTTTGCAATTTGTATACGTCGTAGGCTTGTCCGTCTTTTTCGTAAGAATAAATTTTCGTAATCATAAAAAAAACTCCGTGTGAATTGAATTTGTAAATTTATTATACCATTTATTTTTCAAAAAAGCTACCGTTTGAAGAAAAAAACTTCCCGCTTTTAGGGAAAAAACAAGGAATTTTTAAGCGTCGCGTTCGTCGAAAAGAGAAAATTTTCAAAAAGACTTGGGAAAGCGTTGACAATTTTTTTTACGCTATTCTATTTGCGCCCTTCTCTTTATTTTGCTCGGTTCGTTTTTCAAAAACGATTTGGTGTGGGAACTCACCGACTTTTTTAATTACCGTCGCGTTGTTTGCGCTGACGAAAACGGTAACGAGAGAACTGAAAGGAAACGGAATAAAAACGGGAAAACCGCTATACGAGGAAAGCGCGAAAGCAAGCGAACCCTCCGCGCAAACGCCCAACGAAAAAGAATAAAATTTTTCAAGAAAAAATGCAATTTTTATGGAAAATCCGTTGACTTAACCGATTGGGTGTGCTATTATATTGTATAATCATATAATATAATTGATTTCGTTTATTCAATTTGTTTTTTGAATGGAAACGGGGAGGTTGATTTATGGAAATTAAAATCACGAAAACGACGTCGCCGTCGACGATGCCGGCGGAAGATAAATTAGGGTTCGGGAAGGTATTTACCGACCATATGTTTATTATGGATTACGAAGAAGGCAAGGGATGGTACGACGCAAGAATCGTGCCGTTTGCAAGAATTTCTTTACATCCTGCGTCCACCGTTTTGCATTACGGCGCGGAAATTTTCGAAGGGTTAAAAGCGTACAGAAGGGCAGACGGAGGCGTACAGCTTTTCCGTCCGATGGAAAATATCAAGCGTATGAATAACTCTGCCGAGCGTATGAGTTTGCCCCTTTTAAACGAAGAGGACGCGCTTGAAATTTTGACGACCTTCGTAAAATTAGAGGAACGGTTCGTGCCCAAGTCTTTCGGTACTTCCCTGTATTTGCGTCCGTTTATGTTCGGAAACGACGAGGCTTTGGGGGTACACGCCGTAAAAAACGCGACCTTTATGTTGATTGCCTCGCCGAGCGGAAGTTATTACAAAGAAGGCATCAATCCCGTCAAGATTATGATAGAAAACGAGGACGTTCGTACGGTACGGGGCGGTACGGGATACGCCAAGTGTGGCGGTAACTACGCCGCGAGTACGCGCGCAGGCGAACGGGCGGCGAAAAAAGGGTATTCCCAAGTGCTTTGGTTGGACGGGGTCGAGCGTAAATATATCGAAGAAGTGGGCGCGATGAACGTTATGTTTAAAATCGACGGCGAAATCGTAACGCCGATGCTTACCGGTTCGATATTGCCCGGCATTACGAGAAAGAGTTGTATTGAAGTACTGAAAAAACTCGGCTACGCGGTAAGCGAACGGTTGCTTTCGGTGGACGAACTTGTAAACGCGATGAAAACGGGCAAATTAGAAGAGGCTTGGGGTTGCGGAACGGCGGCGGTCGTTTCCCCGATTGGCGCGCTTGCCTACGGGGACGAAGAATATCAAATCAACGACGGAAAAATCGGCGAAGTGACCCAAAAACTTTACGATATTCTTACGGGAATACAATGGGGAAAATTGCCCGATGAATTTAATTGGGTATACAAAATTTAAGCAAATTTGCAATATTTTCCTTGCGAAAGGGTAAACAGGTTGTTGACAAAACGGAAAAAGTAGTATACAATATATATAATCTAAATTTTATAAAGGCAACGACGGGAAAAAATCCGTAAAATCCGAAAAATAAGCAGAGAGCCGACGGTAGGTGCGAGTGGGCGCGGAATACGGAATATAGCTCATCCCCGAGCCTCCGAGAGAACGGCGGAAACGCTAAGTAGATTCGGACGGATATCCACCGTTATAGGGATAGTCTTTCAAAGGACACGAGCGGACGGGAAACCGTCAAATAGAGTGGTACCGCGGAGCGTCAAAACTTCGTCTCTTTGCGTGCGTTTTTAACGCGCGGAAAGAGATTTTTTTATAGGGAACGAATTATGAAAAACAGTCAAAAATACGTAAAACAATATTTTGCGCCACAAGGCGTGACGATGGATTGGACGAAAAAGACGTCCATCGATAAACCGCCCGTTTGGTGTAGCGTCGATTTACGCGACGGCAACCAAGCGTTGATTATTCCGATGAGTTTGGAAGAAAAGTTGGAGTTTTTTACTCTGCTTTGTAAAATCGGATTTAAGGAAATCGAAGTGGGATTTCCCGCCGCGAGCGAAACGGAATACGAGTTTTGTCGCGCGCTTATCGAACGGGAACTTATTCCGGACGACGTGACGATACAGGTGTTGACGCAAGCGCGCGAGCATATTATCGCCAAAACCTTCCAAGCCTTGAAAGGCGCGAAAAACGCTATCGTGCACGTGTATAATTCCACTTCCGTTGCGCAACGTGAACAGGTATTCCGCCGTTCTAAGGAACAAATCGTGGAGATTGCGGTTGCGGGGGCAAAGCTTTGTAAAGAGTACGCCGATAGCGCGGACGCGAATATCCGTTTGGAATATTCCCCCGAAAGCTTTACGGGTACGGAACCTGAGTTTGCCGTGGAAATTTGCAACGCCGTGTTAGACGTTTGGAAACCCACGAAAGAGAAGAAGGCGATTATCAATTTACCCGTGACGGTGGAAAATTCTATGCCACACGTATACGCCAATCAAGTGGAATATATGTGTAAAAACTTGCGCTATCGAGAAAACGTCGTCGTATCCTTGCACCCGCATAACGATAGAGGTTGCGCGGTTGCCGACAGCGAACTTGGTTTGCTTGCAGGGGGCGATAGAATCGAAGGAACGCTGTTTGGAAACGGCGAACGCACGGGAAACGTCGATATCGTAACGCTCGCTTTGAATATGTACTCGCAAGGGATTGACCCCCTGCTTGATTTTTCCGATTTACCGACGATTACAGCCGTGTACGAAAGGGTGACGAGAATGAAGGTAAGCGAAAGACAGCCTTACAGCGGACAGCTCGTATTCGCGGCGTTTTCGGGGTCGCACCAAGACGCGATTGCAAAAGGTATGAAATATAGGGTAGAACGGAACGCAGATACTTGGACGGTACCGTATTTACCCCTCGACCCTGCCGACGTAGGCAGAGTGTACGAGGCGGACGTTATCCGCATCAATTCGCAATCGGGTAAGGGCGGTATCGGATATATCCTTGAAACGCAGTTTCATTTTATTTTACCGCCGAAAATGCGTGAAAAATTCGGCTATCACGTCAAGAGCATTTCCGACCACGAGCATAGAGAGCTTGCACCGCAAGAGGTGTACGATATTTTCGTAAGAGATTTCGTCAATTTAACGGAAAAGCTCAACGTCTTGGAGGCTGGCTACGACGACGTGTCCGCCGAACGGATAAAGGGGAAAATCGTTATCGAATACGCAGGCAAAGCAACCACCGTCGAAACGGAGGGTAACGGTAGATTGGATTGCGTAAGCCAAGCGATAAAATCGGTAACAGGCAGAGAATACACCCTTGAAAATTACGTCGAACACGCCTTGGAAGAAAAATCTACTTCGCAGGCGGCGTCGTATATTTGTATCGCGGAGAAGGGCAACACCTATTGGGGCGTAGGTATCCATACGGATATTATGACCTCGTCGGTAAAGGCGTTGGTGTCCGCGGTGAACAGAATGTTATAAAAGAAGGAGTACGAAAAGGATATGAAATTAACAGGCGCGAAAATTTTAATTCAAACGCTCATCGAACAGGGCGTAACCGACGTATTCGGTTATCCCGGTGGGCAAGTTATCAATATTTACGACGCGTTATACGAATATAAAGACAAAATCAACCATATTTTAACGGCGCACGAGCAGGGCGCGTCACACGCGGCGGACGGGTATTCCCGCGCGACGGGAAAGGTGGGCGTTTGTATCGCAACGAGCGGTCCGGGCGCAACCAACCTCGTTACGGGTATAGCGACGGCAATGCTGGACTCTATTCCTATGGTGGCGATTACGGGCAACGTACCCTGTTCGCTTATCGGAAAGGACAGTTTCCAAGAAATCGATATTACGGGCGTGACTTTGCCTATCACCAAACATAACTATTTCGTGAACAAAATAGAGGACTTAGCAGATACCTTGCGCGAGGCGTTTTTGGTGGCGAAGTCGGGAAGACCGGGTCCCGTGCTCGTCGATATTCCCAAAGACGTACAAGTAGCTACTTACGAATACGAACCAAAGCCCGCGGTGGAAAAAACGCCTTTACCGAAGGTGGATGAGAAAACCATCGACGAGGCGGTACGCCTTATCGCTGAGGCGAAACGCCCGTATATTTATATCGGCGGTGGCGCGGCGGGACTTGGACTTGGCGAAGAAATAGAGGCGTTTGCCAAGAAAATAGACGGCGTTATCGGTTGCTCGTTTATGGGCTTGTCCGCAATCCCTACGAAAAACGATAGATTTTTGGGTATGCAAGGTATGCACGGTCATTACGCGTCTTCTATGTCGCAAAACGAATCCGATTTGATTTTAGCCGTCGGCGTTCGTTTTTCGGACAGAGCGACGGGGAACGTGGCGAAGTTTGCAAAACAAAGTAAAATTATTCAACTTGACCCCGATTGCGCGGAAATCAATAAAAACGTACGCGTGGATTTGGGAATCGTGGGCGACGTTGCCGATTCCTTCCGCCGTATCGCGAAAAAATGCGCAGATAAGAGCAATCCCGAATGGCTTGCGCGCGTTCGCGTTTTGAGGGAGGAGGAACGCGCCTTTGAAGAGCAAATCGCAAAGGAAAATACCGCTCCGCTTACCCCCAAACAAGTATTTGAAACCATCAACGCCGAAAAGCCCGAAGGAACGATTATCGCTACCGACGTAGGACAGCATCAAATGTGGGCGGCGCAATATATCGAGTTCGACAAACCCAGAACGATTGTTTCCAGCGGTGGATTGGGTACGATGGGATTTGGGTTAGGCGCGTCAATCGGCGCGTATACGGCTACCAAAAAACCTACCTTGCTCGTTACGGGCGACGGTAGTTTCGGTATGAATTTGAACGAACTCGCCACGGCGGTTACCTATAAAATCCCCGTCGTCATCGTGCTTTTGAATAACGGCGTATTGGGTATGGTCCGTCAATGGCAAACGTTGTTTTTCGGGAAGAGATATTCCAATACGGTTTTGGACAGAAAGACGGATTTCGTCGCGCTCGCCAAAGCGTTCGGCGCGGACGCGTATTTAGCGGAAACGCCCGTGGAATTTAAAAAGGCGTTGAAAACGGCGTTTACGGCAGGTAAACCCGTCGTTATCGATACGAGAATTGATAAAGACGAAATGGTGTTGCCGATGTTGCCTCCGGGTGGCGCGATTAGCGACATTATTACGAAAGTATAGAAAGGGAGGAAAATAGAAAAATGGAAAATAACTTTATTATTGCGGTATACGTGGAGAATAAATCGGGCGTTTTGACGAGAGTGACGGGTATGTTCACACGACGCGGATTTAATATTGACACGCTTACCGTGGGAGAAACGGAACGCAAAGAATACTCCCGTATCACGATTTGTATGCGCGGGGACGCGTACGCAAAAGAACAGCTCGTCAATCAGTTGAAAAAGCTCGTGGTAGTAAAAAAAGTAGAGGTCTTGGAGGACGAACCGATTAAACGGGAGCTTATGCTTATCAAAGTCAACAACGACAGCGCCAACCGTAGTGAAATTATGACGGCGGTAGACGTATTTCGGGCGAGCGTTATCGACTATTCCCCCGAAAGTATGTGTATAGAAGTGACGGGCAACCCCTCGAAGATAGACGCGTTCGTAAAATTGATGCAACCGTTCGGGATTTTGGAAATGTGCCGTACGGGCGTCGTAGCGTTGGATAGAGGCACGGAAACGCTTTTTTCTAAATAAAAAAAGGCTCGCTCACACCTGGTTGATTTTTTGTTCATCAACCATGCTTTGTGACATAGCCAAAAAATAAAAAAAAGGATAAATAATAACAAAAAGGAAAGGTATACAATTATGGCAAGAATTTTTTATCAACAAGATTGTGATTTAAACAAACTCAACGGCAAAACGGTAGCGATTATCGGGTACGGTTCGCAAGGTCACGCGCACGCGCTCAACCTCAAAGATTCGGGCGTGAACGTAGTAGTAGGCTTGTATCAAGGCAGTAAAAGCTGGGCAAAAGCGGAAAAGCAAGGCTTGAAAGTAATGACGGCGTCGGAAGCTGCAAAAGTAGCCGATATTATCATGATTTTAATCAACGACGAAAAACAGGCGAAACTTTATAAAGAAAGTATCGAACCCAACCTTACCGAAGGCAAAACGCTTGCGTTTGCGCACGGGTTCAATATTCATTTCGGTTGCATCAAACCCCCGAAAAACGTCAACGTTATTATGATTGCGCCCAAAGGCCCCGGTCATACCGTTCGTAGCGAATACCAAGCGGGCAAAGGCGTGCCTTGTCTTATCGCGGTAGAACAAGACGCAACGGGCGACGCTTGGGATTTGGGTCTTGCATACGCGCTCGGTATCGGCGGTGCGAGAGCGGGCGTTTTGGAAACGAATTTCAGAACGGAAACGGAAACGGATTTATTCGGCGAACAAGCGGTACTTTGCGGTGGCGTATGCGCGTTGATGCAAGCGGGTTTTGAAACGCTCGTAGAGGCAGGTTACGACCCTCGTAACGCGTATTTCGAATGTATCCACGAAATGAAACTTATCGTCGATTTGATTTATCAAAGCGGTTTTGAGGGTATGCGTTATTCCATTTCCAATACGGCGGAATACGGTGATTACGTAACGGGACCGAAGATTATCACGGACGAAACGAAGAAAGCGATGAAAAAGGTTTTGAAAGATATCCAAGACGGTACGTTTGCAAAGGAATTCTTGCTTGATATGTCGGAGGCGGGTAGCCAAGTACACTTCAACGCAATGAGAAAGATTGCGTCCGAGCATCCCGCGGAAACGGTTGGTAAGGATATTAGAAAGCTGTATAGCTGGGCGGACGAAGAAAAGTTTATCAATAACTGATAAAACGCGTATAGCACGGCGTCTTATCGGCAAAAACGGAACGCACCCTCGGTTACGTACTCTATGTACGCGCCCGTCGGGTGCAACCCGTCTTTTGTAGCAATCTGCCGTACTCTCCGCGTTTTAGAAGAAACGGAACGAGGAAAAATTATGATTAAAGACACGATAGTAGAAGGATTCCACAACGCGCCTCACCGCTCGTTGTATCACGCATTAGGACTTACCGAAGAAGAACAAAGACGCCCGCTTATCGGCGTCGTTTGCTCGTATAACGAAATCGTACCCGGGCATATCAATTTAGATAAAATCGCCCAAGCGGTAAAATTAGGGGTTGCGATGGCGGGCGGTACGCCTATTATGTTCCCTGCTATTACCGTTTGCGACGGTATCGCGATGGGGCATACGGGTATGAAATATTCGCTCGTTACGCGTGATTTGATAGCCGATTCCACCGAAGCGATGACGCTTGCGCACGGTTTTGACGGGCTCGTAATGATTCCCAACTGTGATAAGAACGTACCCGGACTTTTGATGGCGGCGGCGCGGTTGAATATACCTACCGTGTTCGTTAGCGGTGGTCCTATGCTTGCAGGAAGAGTGAACGGTAAAAAGCGTTCGCTTTCGAGTATGTTCGAGGCAGTCGGCGCGTACAACGCAGGCAAAATCAACGAGGAACAACTCACCGAATTTGAACGCAAAGTATGTCCTACCTGCGGTTCGTGTTCGGGTATGTATACGGCGAATTCTATGAACTGCTTGACGGAAGTTTTGGGTATGGGCTTAAAAGGCAACGGCACGATTCCCGCCGTGTATTCCGCGCGTATCGAGCTTGCCAAACACGCGGGTATGCAAGTAATGGAACTCGTCAAAAAGAATATCCGTCCGCGCGATATTATGACGGCGAGCGCGATTAAAAACGCAATTACGGCGGATATGGCGCTCGGTTGTTCGACGAACAGTATGTTGCATTTACCGGCTATCGCCAACGAATGTGGCGTGCCGTTTGATTTGGACGAGGTCAACGCAATCAGCGAAAGAACGCCTAATTTATGTCATCTTGCGCCGGCTGGTCCTACTTATATGGAGGACTTGAACGAGGCGGGCGGGGTTCACGCCGTACTTAAAGAATTGGAAAAACTCGGCTTGTTGGATACTTCCGTTTTAACCTGTACGGGCAAAACGCTGAAAGAAAATTTAGAGGGCGTGGAAAATTTGGACGAGGAAGTTATCCGAAAACCCGAAAACGCGTTTGGCAAAACGGGCGGTATCGCCGTATTAAAGGGCAATCTTGCGCCTGACGGATGCGTGGTAAAACGCGCGGCGGTGGCAAGCGAAATGCTCGTCCACGAAGGCCCTGCCAAAGTATTCGAAAGCGAAGAGGAATGTATTTCCGCAATTTACGGCGGTAAAATCGTCAAAGGCGACGTAGTGGTAATACGCTACGAAGGACCTGCAGGCGGACCGGGTATGCGTGAAATGCTCTCCCCCACCTCCGCGATTGCGGGTATGGGTTTGGATAAAGACGTCGCGCTCATTACCGACGGTAGATTTTCGGGCGCAACGAGAGGCGCGTCTATCGGACACGTTTCCCCCGAAGCGGTATCGGGCGGGGTGATTGCGTACGTGAAAGACGGGGATAGAATTGCTATTGATATTCCTAATTATAAAATCGAATTGAAAGTATCCGACGAAGAACTCGCAAAACGCAAGGCGGAAATGCCGATAAAGAAAAAGCAAGTTACGGGGTATTTAAAACGTTACGCTGAGCAAGTGAGTTCGGCGGACAAAGGCGCGATTATCAATCGAAATTAAAAGAAAGGCGTCACATCACTTGGTTGATTTTTTACGGAAAAACACAAAAAAAAATAGATTTTTCGTTCATCAACCATTGCAAAAAGAAGGAAGAAAAGATGGAGATATTTAAAAGCGCGAATTGGATTACTTGCGCATTGGCAAACGAAGGTTCGGCGATAGCTTTTTATCGTAATTTGTCCTTTTCAGGAAAGGTTAAAATGGCGGATTTATACGTATCCGCCGTCGGCGTATACGATTTGTTTATCAATGGAAAAAAGATAGACGAAAACTATATGAAACCGGGGTTTACGAGCTATAAAAACCGTTTACAGTATCAGCATTTTTCCGTGGCCGAGCATTTGAACGGAAACGCCGAAATTCGCATAGAGGCAGGAGCGGGTTGGGCGGTAGGTCATCATATGCATCAAATAAACGGCGTATCGCCGAAAAACCTGTTTTCCAAAGAAATTGCCGTTATTGCTACGCTTACGGGCGAATACGAAGACGGCAGAACGTTCGTTTTTCAAACGGACGGGGATTGGAACGCGCGTTCGACGGAGGTGCTTTTCTCGGATATATACGAAGGTGAAACGGTAGATTTTACTAAGCCCGTCGTAGAGTACGGAAAGGCGCAAATCACGCAAATACAAACCAATCTCGTCGCGCAAATCGGGGAGGGCGTAGTGGAAAACGAACGCCTTACTCCGATAGCGGTTATTACCACGCCCAAAGGAGAAACGGTTCTTGATTTCGGACAAAACTTAACGGGCGTCGTGGAAATGGTCGTCAAAGGGAAGGAAGGGGATAAAATTTCCTTTTCCTGCGCGGAAGTTTTGGATAAGGACGGGAATTTTTATAACGACAATTACCGTTCGGCAAAAAATCAAATGACGTACGTAGTAGACGGAAATTTGCGTACGTTAAAGCCTAAATTCAGCTTTCAAGGTTTTCGCTATATTCGTTTGGACGAAAAACCTGAAGATTTTTTTGAAAAACTGCAAAGCGTTTGCGCGATTGTATTGCATACGAAAATGAAACGTACGGGATACTTTGTCTGCGGAAACGAAAAGATAAATCAATTATACCACAATATCATTTGGGGTCAAAAAAGCAATTATTTGGATATCCCCACCGATTGTCCGCAACGGGACGAACGGCTTGGCTGGACGGGCGACGCGCAGGTATTTTGTCGTACGGCGTCCTATAATTTCGACGTGCGGAATTTCTTTAAAAAATGGCTTGGCGACGTTCGTCTTGAACAAACGGAAGACGGAGAAGTCCTCGGCGTCGTTCCGCAGTTAATCGACCGTAAATTATTTTCCACGCGTATAAGCGCGGGTTGGGGGGATTGTATTACGATAATTCCCTACGAGTTATACCGCGTATACGGGGATAAATCGTTTTTGTCGGAAAATTTCGACGCGATGCAAAAATGGGTGGAATATATCCGTCGTACGGGCGATAATG
The DNA here is from genome assembly GCA_015069285.1 of Clostridiales bacterium. Lineage (GTDB taxonomy): Bacteria > Bacillota > Clostridia > Christensenellales > Borkfalkiaceae > Scatosoma. The sequence continues at coordinate 13,241 of SVIX01000003.1, forward strand.
AATATTTATGGCTTACGGGTTACCATTACGGCGATTGGCTCGCAATGGACGAGGGAATGGAAGACTCGTACGTGGGCGCAACGTCTAACGATTTGGTTGCCTCCGCCTTTTACGCGTACTCGGTGGAATTGTTGGTGAAAGCAGGGAAAGCGTTAGGCAAAGATATGCGCGAATACGAGCAATTACGTCAAAATATTAAAAAGGAATTTTGCGCGTACTTTATGCCCGAGGGCGAACTTTTAGAAGAGTATCCTTACACGGAAAAAATTCCTAAAGGGAAAAAATCGGGGTGTGACGCGGTGAGAAAGGGCTTAACGCAAACTGCGGTGACGCTGATATTACAATTCGCGCTTTATAAAGACGAAACGCAAAAAACGGCGCTTGCGAAAAAATTGGACGAACTTATCGAGGCGAACGGCGGTAAAATGACGACGGGATTTTTAGGTACGCCCTATCTTTTACACGCTTTGACGGAAACGGGTTACGTTAAACGCGCGTACGACGTCTTTTTCCGTGAAGACAATCCGTCTTGGCTGTATTCGGTCAATCACGGCGCAACGACGATGTGGGAGCATTGGAACGGCATAAAAGAGGACGGGTCGTTTTGGAGTACGGATATGAATTCGTTCAATCACTACGCGTACGGCGCGGTAGGCGATTGGATGTACGAAACCGTTGCGGGGATAAAGATAAAAGAGGGAGGAGAAGGTTTTGAAAAAATTTATCTCGCGCCCCATCCCGATAAACGGCTTGGTTTCGTCGATTGTTCGATTGATAGCGTAAAGGGCAAAATCGAAAGCAAGTGGCGTTATATAGACGACGGTATAAAATTTGAATTTAACGTACCTTACGGGGTAGACGCGGAAATCCGTTTGCCTGACGGACAAAGTGAACGGGTAACGGGTGGAAACTATACGTATTTTGTGAAAAATTAAAAGGAAGAAAGTATTATGGGAATGACAATGACGCAAAAAATTCTTGCAAAACACGCAGGATTGGAAAAGGTCGAGGCAGGACAACTCGTACTTGTTAATTTGGATAGAGTATTGGGCAACGATATTACCTCGCCCGTAGCGATAAAAGAATTTGAGCGTATCGGCGCGAAAAAGGTGTTCGATAAAGAAAAAGTAACGATGGTAATGGACCATTTTGCGCCCAATAAAGATATAAAAGCGGCGACGCAATGTAAAATGTGTCGCGATTTTTGCGACGAACATCAAGTTACGCATTTTTACGACGTGGGCAGAATGGGTATAGAGCACGCGCTCTTACCCGAAAAAGGCTTGGTGTTACCGGGCGACGTCGTTATCGGCGCGGACTCGCATACTTGCACGTACGGCGCGCTCGGCGCGTTTTCGACGGGCGTAGGGTCGACGGATATGGCTTGCGGAATGGCGACGGGCAAGGCTTGGTTTAAAGTGCCGTCGGCGTTGAAGTTCACGCTGAAAGGTAAGTTAAATAAATACGTATCCGGGAAAGACGTGATTTTGCATATTATCGGTAAAATCGGCGTGGACGGCGCGTTGTATAAATCTATGGAATTCGTTGGCGAGGGCGTTCAATCGCTCACCGTTTACGATAGACTTACTATTTCTAATATGGCGATAGAGGCAGGCGCGAAAAACGGTATTTTCGAGGTGGACGAGCAAACGGTGGCGTACGTCAAAGAGCGTTCGGATAGAGAATTTACAATTTATCAAGCGGACGCGGACGCCGTATACGACGAAACGTACGAAATTGATTTAAGTCAAATCAAACCGACGGTGGCGTTCCCGCATTTGCCCGAAAACACGAGAACCTTTGATGAAATCGGGGAAATTGCAATCGACCAAGTCGTGATTGGGTCTTGCACCAACGGGCATTATAAAGATTTAGCCGAGGCGGCGGAAATTTTTAAAGGAAGAAAGGTAGCAAAGCGCGTCCGCGCGATTATCATTCCTGCGACGCAGGATATTTATCTTAAAGCGGTGGAAAACGGGCTTGTGAAAATTTTCATCGAGGCAGGCTGTATCGTATCCACGCCCACTTGCGGACCTTGTTTAGGCGGATATATGGGTATTTTAGCGTCCGGCGAACGGGCGGTTGCGACGACGAACAGAAACTTCGTCGGGCGTATGGGACACGTGGATAGCGAAGTGTATCTTGCTTCGCCTGCGGTGGCGGCGGCGAGCGCGATTTTAGGAAAAATCGCGCAACCTACGGAGGTGATAAAATGATTTTTAACGGAAAAGTGATTAAATACGGCGATAACGTGGATACGGACGTTATTATTCCCGCTCGGTATTTGAATACGATTGATAAAAAGGAACTTGCGTCCCATTGTATGGAGGACTTGGACAAAACGTTTATCAAGCGCGTACAGGTTGGGGATATTATGGTAGCGGGCTATAACTTCGGTTGCGGTTCTTCGCGTGAACACGCGCCGATAGCCATTAAAGAAAGCGGTATTTCTCTCGTGATTGCCAAAAGTTTTGCGCGTATTTTTTACCGCAATTCTATCAATATCGGTTTGGCGATTGTCGAATGTGCCGAAGCGGTGGATAAAATAGAGGAAGGCGACGAAATCGAGGCGGATTTGGATAACGGCGTTATCTATAACCGCACGAAAGGGGAAAGTTATCAAACGCAACCTTTCCCTGCGTTCATTCAAAATATTATCGTCAACGGCGGTTTGATAGCCTCTATCCAGAAAGGCGAAATAAAATAAGAGGTAGAAAAAAATGATAAAAAAATACGATATAGCCTTACTTCGTGGCGACGGGATTGGACCTGAAATCGTCGATAGCGCCGTACGCGTTTTGGAGGCGGTGGGTGAAAAATACAATCTTGCGTTTACCTTTACTCCATACCTTATCGGCGGTTCGGCGATTGACGCGGTGGGCGAACCGTTGCCCAAGGAAACGGTGGAGGGTTGCTTAAACGCCGATTCGGTATTACTCGGCGCGGTAGGCGGTCCGAAATGGGATTCTTTGCCTGGACATTTACGCCCGGAAAAAGCGCTTTTAGGGATTCGCTCGGCGATGGAATTGTTTACCAATCTCCGCCCTGCTAAGTTATACCCTGCGTTAAAGGGTGAATGTCCTTTGCGCGCGGATATCGTAGAGAACGGTTTTGATATTATGATTGTGCGCGAACTTACGGGCGGTATCTATTTCGGTGAACGGGGATATCGCGAAGGAAAGTACGGTCAAGAAGCGTTTGATACGGAAAGTTATAGCGAAATGGAAATTGAACGGATTGCGCGCGTAGCCTTTGAAACGGCGAGAAAACGCCGTAAAAAGTTGACGAGCATCGACAAAGCCAACGTTTTGGAAACTTCCCGTTTATGGCGGAAAATCGTGCACGAAATTGCTAAGGAATACCCCGACGTGGAAGTAAACGATATGCTCGTAGACAACGCGGCGATGCAACTCGTGAGAAACCCGTCGCAATTCGACGTTATCGTTACGAGCAATATGTTCGGGGATATACTCTCCGACGAAGCGTCGCAAATTACGGGGTCTATCGGTATGTTGCCCTCGGCGTCGCTTGGGAATACTTCGCGCGGATTGTACGAACCTATCCACGGCTCTGCGCCCGATATAGCGGGGCAAAACAAAGCGAACCCGATTGCGACTATTTTATCGGCGTCGATGATGTTATTGTACGCCTTCAACGAAAAGGAAGCGAGCGACGCAATCGTATCGGCGGTGGATAAAGCGTTGAACGAAGGTTTGCGTACGGCGGATTTGGCGCGAGGGGATACGGTTGCTTTGACGACCTCGCAAATGACGGACGAAATTATCAAACGGTTATAATGGGTATGAAAGACGGTAAACTTGAAAAATTATACGAAAGGCTTTGTCTTACGAGCGTTTTTATCGGCGTAACGGAAAAACCGCTCTATAAAGCCTTTTCGGCGTATATAAACGCAGGCGACGGCTACGAAAAAAGAAAGGCGTACGCCTCTTTCGTCGCGCGCGTATATCAAAACGGCGGAAATCTCTTTGCTTGCGTGCAGAAAGAAATATTCGAAGACGAAAACGCGTATATCAAAGCGGTGGCGCATAAAAAGACGACGCCTGCTTGCGTGGAGCAATCGGTAAAACGCGAGCTGTCCGCGTTTTCTGCGTTCGCCTCGCTAACCGTCAAAGACTTTGCGGAAGATTTAGGAGTTTTAGAAGAAGAACTGCCCTCTTTCGACAGTTTTGACGACGATTTATACGAGCGTTATCAAGCCCGCTTGCGCGGAATTGATAAATACGGGTACGGTATTTTCTCCTCTCAAGGTATGTTCCGTCTTTCCGACGATAAACAAATAGAACCAATCGTAAGCGCGGATAAAATCGGAATGGATAATTTTATCGGCTACGAAGACGAGCGCGCTAAGGTGGTGGCGAATACCAAAGCGTTCGTAGAGGGAAGACCTGCCGCGAATACCCTTCTTTGCGGGGACGCGGGTACGGGAAAATCCTCCACCGTCAAAGCGGTGGCAAACGCCTTTTTCGATAAGGGCGTACGCTTGATAGAACTGCGCAAAGATCAGCTTGCGCTTTTACCGCTCGTAATGGGAAAAATTAGCGGGAATCCGCTTAAATTTATCATTTTTATCGACGATTTGTCCTTTAATCAAAACGACGATAATTTCAGTATGTTGAAGGCGGCGTTGGAGGGCTCGGCAAGCGCGAAAGCGGAAAACGCCGTTATTTACGCGACGAGCAACCGTCGGCATATCGTTAAAGAGAGTTTTGCCGACAGAGAGGGCGACGACGTGCATATCAACGATACCTTGCAAGAAACGCTTTCCCTTTCCGAACGGTTTGGCTTGGTCGTATCCTTCTCCAAACCGAGCAAAGCGTTGTACTTAGAAATCGTCAAGCAATTAGCGGAAAAATACGGCGTAAAAACGGACGAAACGCAGTTGTTTATACAGGCGGAAGCCTTCGCTTTAAAAAAGGGTAGCCGTTCGGCGCGTTGCGCGGAGCAGTTTATCGACAGTTTATTATAACGAAACAGGAGGAAGAAAAAATTATGCTTACCATAGAAAACGTATACCGTGCTAGCCAAGCGCTCAAAGGCGTCGCGCGCAAAACGGACGTGTTATACGCGCCGAAATTGGCGGAAGGCGTGGATTTATATTTAAAGACGGAAAACCTGCAAGTGACGGGTTCGTTTAAGGTGCGCGGAGCGTACTATAAAATGTCGAGGCTTTCCGAAGCGGAAAAGGCGCGCGGTGTTATCGCTTGTTCCGCGGGCAATCACGCGCAAGGCGTTGCGCTTGCGGCGCAAAAGAACGGTATTAAAGCGGTGATTTGCTTGCCCGACGGCGCGCCGATATCCAAAGTGGAGGCGACCAAAAGCTACGGCGCGGAAGTGTGTTTGGTAAAAGGCGTGTACGACGACGCTTACCAAAAAGCGTTACAACTCCGCGATGAAAAGGGATATACCTTTTTGCACCCCTTTAACGACGAGGACGTTATCGCAGGTCAAGGTACGATTGCCTTAGAACTCGCCGAGCAAATCCCCGATTTAGACGCCGTACTCGTGCCTATCGGAGGCGGTGGTTTAATTTCGGGCATAGCGTATACGATAAAAACGCTCAATCCCCACGTAAAAGTCTACGGCGTGCAAGCGTCGGGCGCGCCGTCCATGAAAAATTCCGTGGAGAACGGCGAAATTCAAACGCTTGCAGGCGTTTCGACGATTGCCGACGGTATCGCCGTGAAACAACCGGGGGATTTGACTTTCGAGCTTTGCAATAAATACGTAGACGAAATCGTGACGGTAACGGACGACGAAATATCCGCGGCGATTTTAGCGCTTATGGAAAAACATAAACTCGTCACCGAAGGCGCGGGCGCAGTACCCGTTGCGGCGGCGATGTTTAATAAAGTGGATTTAAAAGGCAAAAAAGCGGTGTGCGTGCTTTCGGGCGGGAATATCGACGTTACCATTCTTTCCCGAGTAATTAAACGCGGACTTTTAATGTCGGGCAGAAGTTGTCAACTGATGATAGAATTGATGGACAAGCCCGGACAATTAGAAGGCGTAGCGAAAGTGATTGCAACGAACGGCGGAAACGTAACTTCCGTGTTGCACGAACGCGCGAACGCAGGCTCGGACGTAAACGGCTGTTATTTGCGCATCGAGTTGGAAACGAGAAACTTCGAACATATCGCGCAAATCCGCAAAGCTTTGACGGAATCGGGATTTAAATTGATATAACGTATTGGCGTAAAAAGGACCGTCCGAGCGAAAGGGGCTTCGCTCGGACGGTTATTATATTATATTTTTCCCCTTAAAAAAGGGGTGGAGGTATCAATAGTTTTCCGCTCTTACTTGGAAATAAGCTTGAGGGTGCGCGCAAATCGGGCAAACTTCAGGAGCGCGTTTGCCAACTACGATATGTCCGCAGTTAGAGCATTGCCATACCGCGTCGCCGTCCTTGGAGAATACCAAATCGCCTTTTACGTTTGCAAGCAATTTTCTATATCTTTCTTCGTGTTCTTTTTCAATCGCCGCAACGCCTTCGAAAAGGGTAGCAATATCGTCGAACCCTTCTTCGTGAGCAACTTTCGCAAATTCCGCGTACATATCCGTCCATTCGTAGTTTTCGCCTTCCGCCGCCTCAAGTAAGTTCTCCGCCGTGGAGGAAATTTCTCCGCCGTTTAAAAGCTTGAACCAAATTTTAGCGTGTTCTTGTTCGTTTTTCGCCGTTTCTTCGAAAATGGAAGCGATTTGTACGAATCCTTCCTTTCTTGCTTTGCTTGCGAAATAGGTGTATTTATTTCTCGCTTGCGATTCGCCTGCAAACGCCGCTTGTAAATTCGCTTCCGTCTTAGAACCTTTCAACGCGGGCTTTTCTTCAAATTTACCGCTTTGCTTGCATACGGGGCATACTTCAGGCGCTTTATCGCCTTCTGCAATATAGTGACATACCGAACATTCAAATTTTTTCATAACCTTTTACCTCTTTTTTTATTGGCTCTGTCACGTCACTTGGTTGATTTTTTACGGAAAAATCCCACGAAATACGGCGTATTTTGCTCGCTTTCGTACAAGTCAAGTACGCGCGCTCACAAAATATTTGTCTTTCTTGCATTTTTCTCGTAAAAACACAGAAAAATAGATTTTTTGTTAATCAACCATTCTCTGTGACATAGCCTTTTTATTTATTTAGATTTAGTCTTATTAGGACTAAGTTTCATTAAGTAATTATAGTATAATATAAAAAAAAGGATTTGTCAATAGAAATTATGCAAAAAAATAGAAAAATATTAAAAAAAAGAAAAGTTTACGAAAAGTTTACGAAAATTTCATATAATTGTAATATAGCAGGGATATACTCGAAGGGAGAGCAAGAAGTTGACAATCGCGAAAAGAAAGGTTATAATATATAATATAGTAGAGGCGAAAGAATGAGGAAGTTAAGCGATAGAAAGAAAAAGTGGATAGAGCGCACGGCAAAAAACGACCGTAGTTATAAACTGTTTTTGTATAACAGGTTGTTTATGTTTTTATTGTCGGTGCTTTTACAGCTAATAGGTTACGCGTTGCTTTTGTTGGCGTTTGCGTACGATTCTTCCTTCGGTTTTTTCGTGCAAGTTACGGTCGGCGTGCTTGCCGTGGTGTTCGTGTTAAGGATAATCAACAAAAACGAACGCGCGTCTTCCAAATTGAGCTGGATAATTATTATTTTGATATTCCCCGTATTCGGCGTGCCGATGTATTTAATGAACGGTAGCGGTAGACCGACGCGTAGAATGAAAAAACGCATTACGCAAGCGAAAGCGGAAAACGAAAAACGGCTTGGGAAAACGCTCGTACCGACGCAAACGACGCGCCGTAACGCAATAACGCATTATATAGCGAAAAGCGGTAATTATCCTGCTTTTTACGACGGGGAGGTTACTTATTATAAAGCGGGGGAAGAGGTGTTCCCCGTGATGATAGAGGAATTAGAAAAAGCGGAAAAATTTATTTTGGTGGAATATTTCATTATCGCGCACGGAAAAATGTGGGAGCAAGTTTTAAAAAGGTTATTGGAAAAAGCTTCGCAAGGCGTGCAGGTGCGTATTATTTACGACGATTTCGGGTGTATGGTGACTTTACCGCCCCGTTACGACGAATATTTGGAAAGTCTTTCGCCGAATATAAAATGCCTTGCGTTTAATACCGTCGTGCCTTTATTTGCCGTTCGAATGAACAACCGCGACCACCGTAAAATGCTCGTAATAGACGGCAAGGTGGCGTTTACGGGCGGGGTCAACCTCGCGGACGAATATATCGGTGAAAAGAGGCGGTTCGGGTATTGGAAAGACTCCGCCGTTAAAATTACGGGTAACGCGGTGCGTTCCTTTGCGCAGTCCTTCTTTTATATATGGAACGCGTTCCGTAAAGATAAAGAGGACGTTTGCGAGTTCGTTGCGCCCGTACGGGAGGGCGAGGATAAGGCGGGGTTGATAATACAGCCTTACGACGATTGTCCGTTAGACAATATCAGCGTAGGCGAAACGGTGTACGTCGATACGATAGACCGCGCCGAAAAATACGTTTGGATTTTTACGCCGTATCTGATTTTGGACGACTATATGCGCGCGTCTTTGTGCCAAGCGTCCCTCCGTGGCGTGGACGTACGAATCGTAACGCCCGCTATTCCCGATAAGAAAACGGTGTACCGTCTAACGCGCGCCAATTACGAAATTTTGCTAAAAGCGGGCGTAAAAATTTACGAGTATACCCCCGGATTTATCCATTCCAAAAGTATGGTGTGCGACGATGATTGCGCGGTGGTGGGAACGATTAATCTCGATTATCGCAGTCTGTACCACCATTTTGAAAACGCCGTGTATTTTTCAGGTTGCGACGCGGTAAACGAGGTCAAACGCGATTGCGAAGAAACGTTTGCCGTAAGCAAACTTTGTACTTTGGAAAACGTCAAACGCGGAGTCGTCGGACGGCTTATCGATTCCGTTCTTCGCGTATTCGAAACGCTAATGTGAGAAAAGAGGTAATAAAAAAATGAGCAAACAAACGAGAAGGGAAAAACGAGAAAAGGAAGCGCGCATTTTGGCGGAAATAGACGAGGCGATGCAATCCAAACAAACCAATCAAGAGGTGGAAAGTACCCCCGATACCACCCCGACCCCTTCGGTTTACGACGCGACGATGCCGAGCGAAGTGCATTGTAAAAAATGCAAAACGCTAATGGAAAAGGGCGTTTGTCCTGCCTGCGGATTTAAAATTTACGTGCCGATGAACGCCGAAAAACGCAATAAAATCAAATTGATAACGACGATAATAGGGTTCGTGGTGTTTTTCGTAATATTTATCATTTTGCAATATAAAAAATAATAATAATAAAGATTTGGAAAAAATTGAGAAAAGTCCTCTTGCGCGTTGTTTAATAAGCAAGAGGACTTTTGTCACAAGAAAAAATGATTATTGTCATAAATTCTTATGATATTTTTTAAAAAATAGGTGTTGTTTGATTGTTTTTAACGCGTAGGTGTGGTATAATTACGGTATGAAGATAGCATTTTTCAATTTTTGGTATTTTTTTTGGATAGTCTTTTTCACAGGCGTTTTTTTCGGCTTGTATTTTTTGCTTAGAAACAAAAGCGAAAAAACGAAAAAGGCGGTACTGTTTTCCATTCTTTTGGCGATGCTTGCTTTGCATTTTTTAAAGTGTTTATTCCCGCCTTATTCTACGGATACGGACAGGCTGTACCGCGATATATTTTTTATCAATATTTGCGCCGCGAATATTTTCCTGTTCCCCTTTTTCTTTTTATCCAAAAACGACGCGGTAAAAGATTATATGTTTTATATCGGCGTAATCAGCGGAGTTTTGTCTATGCTTTTACCCTTAGAGCCTATGAAAAAATCCGACCAAGCGGGGGAATGGCTGGATATTATCCGTTTCTACGTGCATCACGCCTTTTTGTGGATAGTTCCTCTGTTGATGGTGACTTTAAAATTACACAAATTGGATTATAGACGGGTTTGGAAAGTGCCGGGGTGCTTGTTGTTGGTGATGCTCTTTATCATGATAAACCAAATTTTCCAAAGCGAATTGGGGTTCGTGCCCTTACGCGACGACAATTTCCTTGACCCAAACTATAAAAACTCGTCGTATATTTGGGGCGCGGACGATGAAATCGGGGAGTTTTTTGCGATATTTTGTCCGAAACTTTTCAAAACCGTACCCGTGGGCGAATTTGCCGGTCAAACGAAGTATTGGCCGTTGGTATGGCTTATCGTACCTGCGTACCTATTGTTGACGCCGATTGTGTTTGGAATTTCGCTTATTTTTGATTATAAGGCGTTTAAAAAAGACTTAGACGCATTTTTCGATAAAATAAAAGAAAAAAGGAGAAGAAAGGAATGAGTTTTCGGGACTGGTTATTTTCAAATATGCCGGAGGGTTCGGAGGTAAACGGTGCGTGGAAATTACCGCATATTTTAACGCTCGTAGGCTGTATCGCCGTGATTATCCTTTTCGCGTTCGTGTTCCGTAAAAAGGAAGAAAGAACGAGAAAAATCGTCGTGCGTATTCTCATCGGCTTGATTTTGTTTTTTGAAATAGCAAGACGGGTTATCAATTTTATCCGCGGTTCGCACGTGACGCTTAACGATTATTTGTATACGCTGTTGCCTCGGCCTTGGTGCGCGATTTCCTGTTGGGCGATGATTGTCGCAATGTTTGCCAATAAGAAATTTTTATGGAATTTTGCGTGTACGACGTCTTTCTTGTGCGCGCTTATCTTTTTCGCCTACCCCGAAGCGGGTTTTACCAATAAATACGTGGCGTTCGAGCATTTGTATTCCATCGGTACGCACTCGTTGCTCCTCGTGGGGTCTATTACGCTCATCACTTTAAAATTTACCGATTTCGATTATAAAACGGCGTGGAAAGAGGGGATTTGTTTGGCGGTGATTTACGCATACGCCTTTCTGGAAATTTATCTGTTGGATATTGCCAGCGACCCCTTATACTTTATGCCAAACGGCGACGTGGCGAAAGTGCTCGGCAATATGCCGTACGGATTGTACTTACCCTTGTACCTCGTTTTCGTTAGCGTGTATTTTTCCGCGTTCTATTTTATTACCTATCTCGCGCGTAAAAAACGAGCGAAACAACCGTAAAACCGTAAACGAAAAAAACACCGCTCCTTTAGAGTGATACTCTTAACGGAGTATCACTCTAACTCTATTCGCCTTCGGCGAGTTCTATTGCTACGCAGTGATATTCGGCTTACGCCGAGTGATATTTGCTACGCAAGTTTAGGGCGAATAGAATATCACTGAAGCCACAAGGCTTCAATATCACTGTCGCTGTGCGACAATATCACTCTTTGCGTCAGCAAAGAATATCACTTTATAACAACAGAAAAAGAGATAACGTTTCGACAAACACGATTTGTTATCTCTTTCTGTCGTTATAAGAACCTGCTACGCAGAACCTTGTTATTTGCTTCGCCTTAGCCCATTTGTATTTGACCGGTCAAATGCGATGCTCGCACTTAGTAGAGTTTTCAAATTCTCCGCTAAGAACATCAGCCCTTTTCCAAAAGAGCGGTGTTTTTTGGTATTCGTTTCGCTATTACCGTATAACGATTCCGCCTTCCTCAAAAAGCAGGTCGGAGGAGTAAAAGGCGGTGATACCGTTACACATTTCCGTGTAATCGTTTTTTGCGAAACATTCGCAAGCGGAATGCATCGCAAGTTGCGGAAGTCCGATGTCCGCGCCGTTCACGCCGAAACGGGCGAGGGACGCCATTGCCAAAGTCGAACCGCTTCTTGCGTCCGAACGGTTGAAAAAGCTTTGATATTTTACGCCCGCCTTTTCAAATACCGTCTTCACGACGGCGGAAGAAAGCGCGTCCGTTGCGTACGCGCCGTTCGCGTGCGACTTGATAGCAACGCCTGCGCCGAGCTTGGTTTTGTTGGTCACGTCGCTCTTTTCAGGGTGGTTAGGGTGCGTTGCGTGCGCGTTATCTACCGATAATAAGAAGGAGGAAAGGAGCGCTTTGTAGTATTCGTTGTCGTCGAAACGGAGCGCGTACGCAATTCTACGCAAGGTATTTTCCAAAAAATCCCCGCACGCGCCTTGAGGGGTACGGCTACCGATTTCTTCGTGGTTAAAAAGCGTCGCAACGCAAACGCCGTCGCTTTCCGCGTGCGTGATTAGACCTTCTATCGACGCGCAAACGCTCGTCAAATTGTCAATTCTCGGCGAGGCGATAAACTCGTCGTTTACGCCGAAGGTATAGGGGGATTGCGCGCTTACCGCGAATAAATCGTAAGAAATTACCCGTCCTTCGCCCGAAATGGAAGAAAGGAATTTCTCTTCCGCGTTTTCAAAATCCAAAGACAATAACGGCAATAAATCCACTTGCGGATTGACGGCAAAGCTTTCGTTGACGGTGCGGTTAATATGCACGGCTTGCGAAGGGACGGTTACGAAAAAGGGGGATTGCACGAGTTCTTTGACGAGCTTTCCGTTTTCGTTTTTAATTACCTGTCCCGCAATCGTTAAAGGTCGGTCGAAAAAGGAATACCAAATTCCTCCGCCGTACGTTTCGACGTTTAAGCTTAAGCAACCCGCCGATTTTACGATAGGGTTTTCTTTTAATTTTAACATAGGCGAATCCAAATGCGACGCGACGATTTTATAGTGGAAGTTGTCCAAACCCCCGACGGTGAACGCCACCAAACTTGCTCCGCGCGTAACGAAATATTTTCCGCCTTCTGAAATTTCCCAATCCTCCGCTTCGGATAAAGCGGTAAAGCCGTTGTCGCGTAAAATACGCTCTGCGTTTTGCATAGCGTGGTACGCGGTGAGCGAAGATTGTAAAAATTCCGTCAATTTTTGTAACGATTCATTCATAAGTATATACTCCTTTATAGTTATTATTGTAGCATTTTTATCGGCGTTTGACAAGTCTTTGCAATAAGAAATTCGTCGGAATTCGTCGGAATTTGTGTTAAGCGCAAAACAAAAATGAAAAAATCGTGAAATAGCCGATTTTATATTGTTAGGCGCTTGACAAAGCGTACAAAAGGTTTATAATAAAAAGCGTAGAATAAACACGAAGGAGAATAGATTAAGATGACGCAAAAACAAAAAAAGGACTATCTTGCAAAATTATTTAAACTTATGCGCTTGCAAAGCAATATGAAACTGATTACCAACGGTAAATCACGCTTTTCTGAAACGGAACTTCGGTTGCTTGGCGAAATTTTAACGGCGAGTTACGAAGGTAGGCAGTTAATCGCCAGCCGTCTTGCCGAATTGCTCGGCATTACCCGTTCGGCGGTTTCTCAAATCGTCAATAAGTTGGAAAAGGAAGGCGTCGTGTGCAGAACTCCTAGCGATTCGGATAAAAAAATCGCGTACGTAAAAATATCCGACGAGGCGTTGGAAACTTATAACGAAGACCTCCAAAACAGCATGGAGTGCGTTGGCAGGCTCGTTTCCGAATTTGGGGAAGAAAAATTCAAACAAATGTATAAAATGATTGAAGAATTCGTGCAGTTAGCGCAAAACAACTGCAAAACGAAAAAAGTAGGAAAGTAAGAGGTTAATAAAGAAAGTATGTTGCAGTTAAAGGACGTAAAAAAAGACTATCTTTCGGGTAGCAATACCGTACACGCGCTCAAAGGCGTAACGCTTAATTTTCGCGCCAACGAATTCGTGTCCATTTTAGGCGCGAGCGGTTGCGGAAAAACGACGCTACTCAATATTATCGGCGGACTCGACCACTATACGTCGGGGGATTTGGTGATTTGCGGTAAATCGACCAAAGATTATAAAGACCGCGATTGGGACGTATACAGAAATCACAGAATCGGATTCGTTTTTCAATCGTATAATTTAATTCCGCATCAAACGGTTTTAGGCAACGTAGAACTTGCCTTAACGATTGCGGGCGTTTCAAAAACCGAACGCCGTCAACGCGCGATGGAGGCGCTTTGCAAAGTGGGCTTGGAGACGGAAATGCACAAACGCCCCAACCAACTTTCGGGCGGTCAAATGCAAAGGGTGGCGATTGCCCGCGCGCTCGTCAATAATCCCGAAATTTTGCTCGCCGACGAACCGACGGGCGCGTTGGATACGACGACGAGTATACAAATTATGGAGCTTATCCGCGAAATTGCGGGAGAACGGCTCGTGATTATGGTTACGCATAACCCTGAAATTGCCGAGCAGTATTCCACGCGTATCGTTCGTCTTCAAGACGGGCTCGTTCTGTCGGATAGCAATCCCTACGAAGGGGAAGAGCGTTCCGCTCCGCTCGTAGAACAAACGCCGATAAAGGAAGAAAACGAGGCGCGTCGCGCGAAAAGAAAGACGGAAAGAAAACGCCGTGAGAAATCGTCGATGTCTTTTATTACGTCGCTTGGGCTTTCCTCTCGTAATTTATTGACGAAAAAGGGCAGAACGGCGGTGACCTCCGTGGCGGGCAGTATCGGCATTATCAGCGTTTGTTTGGTGCTTGCGCTTTCCAACGGGTTCAACGGATATATTCAAAAAACGCAGGAGGATATGCTCTCGTCCAATCCTTTGGAAATTACCGAAACGACGGTGAACGTGGACGCGATTATGTCGGGAATGATGTCGGCGGGCGATATGCCCGATTTGTCGCAAATAGGCGATAGGGTATACGTAAATTCCTTTTTGACGAATATCGCGCAAGGAATGACGGTAAACAACGATTTGTCCGACGAATACCTTTCTTATATCGAAAGTATGGACGAGGAATTGTATACGGCGATTGTGTATAGTAGCGGTATGCAAGTGAATAATAACCTTTATACCGAAGTAGAAATCGACGTGAACGGCGAAACGACGAAAACGGTTATGTCGTTATCCGCGTTGAAAGCGTACTATACGCTCAAACTCACGCAACAGGAAGAAAAATACGCCTCGCTTGCTTACCTCGTCGATTACTTGGGTAGCATTTACGGAAAAATGCCGGGTACGGCGGACGTTAGCGACGATAAATTCGGGGCATACGTGCAAGAACAGTACGACGTAATCAAAGGACGTTTCCCCCAAACCCCCAACGAGGCGGTGCTCGTTATCGGCGGAAATAACGATATGACCGATTTAACGCTTGCGCAACTTGGATTTATCGGTGAAAAGGAATTTTTAGCGCTCTTCCCGCAAGAAGGCGAAGCGGTAGAAGATAGTGAAAAATATCAAACGATGATTGATTTTTCTACCATTCTCGGCAAATCGTTTATGCTTAATTATAACGACGCCGTGTATACGAAAGCGGAGAATACGAGCGAGTATTTATACGATTATCAAGGTTCGAGAAAGGAACTAGGAACGGCAAGCCAAGACTACGGCGTGGAGGTAAAAATTTCGGGAATTTTAAGGCTCAAAGATTCGTATAATTACGGGTGTTTGGGTAGCGGATTATATTTAACCGAACAGCTCTTAAACGAATATCAAGCGGTAAATATAAATTCCAATCTCGCCAAAACCTTGCGTATGCAAGCGGAAAAATCGACGGCGTTCGGCGCGCTTACGGGCGCGCTTGCGCAGTTGCCTGCGGGTTCGGACGAATACAACG
The DNA here is from genome assembly GCA_015069285.1 of Clostridiales bacterium. GTDB lineage: Bacteria > Bacillota > Clostridia > Christensenellales > Borkfalkiaceae > Scatosoma. Next base: position 28,807 of record SVIX01000003.1, read on the forward strand.
CAAAAATGCAAGAAATTCAGCAATTTATGTATGAAAATATGCCAACGGGCTCGTTTAAATGCGCCGCGGAGAACCTGTCTTCGTACTATATGTCGGGCGAATCGGTCAGCGAAGGCGAGGGAATGAAAGGAATGTTCTTCCTCTACGGCGATTCGGCGATTCGCGCGGTCGGCGGTAAGGATAAAGTCAATTCCATTGAAATTTATACGGACAATTTCGAACACAAAGACGCCGTGCTTGCCCATCTTGATAAATGGAACGATACGCACGAAACGGATCAGCAGGTAAAATACACGGATACGGTAGGAATGATGATGGCGATGGTGGAAACGATGCTCAACGCCATAACCTACGTGCTTGTAGCCTTTACCGCCATTTCGCTCGTCGTATCCTCCGTAATGATAGGGATAATCACCTACGTATCGGTAGTGGAACGCACCAAAGAAATCGGGGTATTGCGTTCGCTTGGCGCAAGAAAAAGGGACATCAAAAATCTGTTTAACGCCGAAACGTTTATCATCGGTTTAACCTCGGGTGTATTCGGCGTAGCCGTTACCTATTTATTATCCGTAGGCATCAACGCGTTGCTTGGGCATTTGACGGGTATCACCACGCTTGCAAGCTTGCCCTTTACCTCAGCGTTTATTATGGTATGCGTCAGCGTTGCGCTTACGCTTATCAGCGGTTTAATCCCTGCCAACGCGGCGGCGAAGAAGGACCCGGTGATTGCCCTTAGAACAGAGTAAAATACGTATATGCGTCGCATTTCAGCGTTGCGCTGTGGCAACCCTCGGTCATTTACGCAAAAGTAAACTCCCTCGGGTTATCCTCGCGCGCCTTGAACTGCTCGCATCTCCGCGTTTTACGGCGAGCGGAAACCCGTGGAAAACTTTCCCTGCTCGTTTACGGAAAGTAAAGTCGCGTCGGCGAACCTTCCGTGTTCGGCGCAAATCTGCAACCCTTCTCCGCATTTTACGGCGAACGGAAACCCAAAGCAAAAGGTCGAGGACGAGCTACCCGTAAAGCAAAGCATTGATAATGCTTTGTAGGGGCGAGATGAGTGAGCGCATATGTTTCGCGCGAACGGTGACCGAGCGCAAGGTTTACCTTGCCTTGCGCGAGAACTTATTTCCTCGCGGAGTGCAGAGGCAGAGCCTTTGCGCCCCGATGGCAATCGCCGTCGTAAGACGGAACAAGCCTTCCGAAAAGCAACCGCAGGTTGCGCAACCAACGCGTAAGCGTTTTTGTACGAAGTACATTATTGCAATTCATGGCGTAGCCAATTCATGCGCAACGCGCAATCCATGAAAAAAGGAGTTACGATGCAATCCCAAACTTTCATTTTACAATCGGAATTTGATAATTTATCCCTGCATTTGCTCGTAATCGAACCACAGGGCGAAAGAAAAGGCGTTTTGCAAATTTTATGCGGTATGTGCGAATTTAAGGAACGCTACCAACCGTTTATGCGTTTTTTTGCCGAATACGGTTACGTCGTAGCCTGTCACGACCATCGCGGTCACGGCGATAGCGTAAAACAAGAGAGTGATTTGGGGTATTTCTACGATAATAGCGCAACCGCTATCGTGGAAGACAGCGCGCAAATTACCCGTTTTTTAAAAGAGCGTTATCCTAATTTACCCGTAACGCTTTTTGGGCACAGTATGGGTTCTATGGTGGCGCGCTGTTATTTACAAAAACACGACGAACTTATCGACAAGGTGGTCGTTTGCGGTTCGCCAAGTAAAAATCCGCTCGTCGGCGTAGCGATAGCGTTGGCGAAAACCGTTCGCTTTTTCCGTGGCGAAAAGCACCGTAGCAAATTACTTGCCTATCTGTCCACGGGCAAAGGGGATAAACGCTTTAAAGGAGAAGGCAAAGGCGCTTGGCTGTCGCACAACCGTGAAAGCATCGAAAGCTTTTATAAGCACCCGAAAGGCAGGTTTTCTTTTACCTGTAACGGGTTTGAAAATTTATTCAAATTGATGAAGTATACCTATCAACAAAAACGCTACGAGGTGAAAAATCCCGACCTTCCCGTCCTTTTTATTTCAGGTAGCGAAGACGCGGTGATGGGCAACGAACTCAAATGGTTTCGCGCAATAGAAAATTTGCGTGAGGCAGGCTATCAAAAGGTAACGGGCAAGCTCTACGAGGGGCAACGCCACGAAATTTTCCACGACGAGAAAAAGGACGAAGTCCTTCAAGATTTGCTTTTCTTTTTGCAAACTCCGTAATTTCTTTTCCTGCATAAAAAGAAAAAAAGGGTAGCATACTGCTATCAGGAGGGAAAAGCTATGCGTATTGCGAATATAATTTCTTATATTTTAGTCATTCTCGGCGCGCTTAATTGGGGTTTGTTCGGGTTGTTCGATTTCAACCTCGTCGGCTCGATTTTTGCAGGCGCGAGAGCGGTCGGTTCGGTTATCGTATACTCGTTAATCGCGCTTTCCGCGCTTTGGCTCATTCTTTCGCCGATTATTACCAACGGCGTTTTGTGGCTTAAAAGCAGACGCGCCGAGGACTAATCCACGGCAAATAAAAAAGCGGACCTAATTCCCCGAGGGGGCGTAGGTTCGTTTTTTTTCGTATAGAAAAATTACCCGTTCGTCCGCGCTCTATCCCTTCGTAAATTTTTTTTACGAATAGTTTAAAATTTAAAAAAACGGTTTACAAATAAAACGAGAATACAAAGAAGGAGCGGAAAAAATTATGGATATGAGAAATTGTACGGAAAAGACGAGAAGCGCGCTTGTGAACGCGCAAGCTTTGGCGCGCGAATACGGCAATCAAGAAATTACGCAAGCGCATTTATTGCACGCGTTAATTGCGGACAACGACGGGTTAATCGCAGGACTTTTGACTAAGTTAGGAAAAAACGTGGACGGCTTGCGTTACGCTACGCTGGAAGTCGTTCAAAAATTACCCAAGGTAAGCGGTGGAGAGAATTTCTTTTCGGCGGAAGTAGCGAAAGCCGTCGAGGCGGGCGAAAAGCAAGCCAAGGCGATGGGGGACGAATATTTATCCGTCGAGCATCTCTTTTTCGGGTTGACGGAACAGGCGGATAAAACGCTGAAAAAGCTTTTTGCCGATTTTTCCGTTACGCAAAACGAATTTATGCAAGCGCTTGCAAGCGTTCGTGGGAATAAGCGCGTGAACAGCGAAAACCCCGAAGACACTTACGACGCGTTGAATAAATACGGTGTGGATTTAGTGGAAAAAGCGCGCGCGCAAAAGATAGACCCTGTTATAGGTCGCGACGAAGAAATTCGTAACGTGGTGCGTATTTTATCGCGCAAAACGAAGAACAACCCCGTCTTAATCGGCGAGGCAGGCGTGGGGAAAACGGCGATAGCCGAGGGACTGGCTATCCGCATCATGAAGGGCGACGTACCCGATTCGCTCAAAGAACGCAAGGTGTATTCCTTAGATATCGGCGCGTTGATTGCGGGCGCGAAATTTCGCGGTGAATTTGAAGAACGCTTAAAGGCGGTGCTTGGTGAAGTCAAACAAAGCGAGGGCGGTATTATTCTGTTCATCGACGAACTGCACACCATCGTCGGCGCAGGTAAGACGGACGGCGCGATGGACGCGGGCAATTTATTAAAGCCTATGTTAGCGCGCGGGGAGTTGCATTGTATCGGCGCAACCACTTTGGACGAATATCGTAAATATATCGAAAAAGACCCTGCGCTGGAACGGCGTTTTCAACCTGTGTTGGTGCAAGAACCGACGGTGGAAGATACCATTTCCATTTTACGCGGTTTAAAAGAACGCTACGAGGTATATCACGGCGTAAAAATTCAAGATTCGGCGATTATCGCCTCTGCAACGCTTTCCAATCGTTATATTACGGACAGATTTTTGCCCGATAAAGCGATTGACTTGGTGGACGAGGCGTGCGCACTTATCAAAACGGAAATGCAATCTATGCCCTCGGAAATGGACGAAATTTCCCGTAAAATTATGCAACTTGAAATAGAAGAAAACGCGCTTAAAAAGGAAACGGACGAACTGTCCAAAGCGCACCTTTTAGAGATAGAAAAGGAACTTCGTGCAAACCGCGAAACGTACGCCGAAATGAAAACCAAGTGGGAAAACGAGCGCGATTCTATCGGAAAAGGTCAAAAATTGCGCGAAGAATTGGAAACGGCAAACGCGCGGTTGGAACGCGCGCAAAGAGAGTACGATTTGGAAACGGCGTCCAAATTGCAATACGGTAAAATCCCCGAACTCAAAAAGCAAATCGAGGAAATTGAAAAGCAAGCATCGGTTAAAAAACACGCACAAAACAACCTGCTTCGCGATAAAGTTACCGAGGAAGAAATTGCGCGCATCGTGGCGCGTTGGACGGGTATCCCCGTCGCTAAACTGATGGAGGGCGAGCGTGAAAAATTGCTCCGTTTGGAGGAGGTTTTACACGAACGCGTCATCGGTCAAAACGAGGCGGTTTCGGCGGTAGCCAACGCGATTTTGCGTTCGCGCGCAGGGATTGCCGACCCTAGCCGTCCGATAGGTTCGTTCCTCTTTTTAGGACCGACGGGCGTGGGGAAAACGGAGCTTGCCAAAACGCTTGCAAAGGCGCTTTTCGACGACGAAAAGAATATGACGAGAATTGATATGAGCGAGTATATGGAAAAGCACACCGTATCCCGTTTAATCGGCGCGCCTCCGGGATATGTCGGCTACGACGAGGGCGGACAGCTCACCGAGGCGGTTCGAAGAAGTCCGTATAGCGTCGTCCTTTTCGACGAAGTAGAAAAGGCGCACCCCGACGTGTTTAACGTGTTGTTGCAGGTTTTGGACGACGGAAGAATTACCGACGGGCAGGGCAGAACGGTGGATTTTAAAAATACCGTGATTATTCTCACCTCCAACCTCGGCTCGTCCGTCATTTTAGAGGGTATCGACTACGCAGGCGAACTGAAAGAAGAGGCGAAAGCGGAGGTAGAAACGCTCTTAAAGCGTTCGTTTAGACCTGAATTTTTGAATAGATTAGACGAAACGGTATTCTTTAAACCGCTCGATAAAACGCAAATCGGCGCAATCGTGCGCTTGCTGACCGCCGATTTATCCAAGCGTTTAAAGGAAAAGCAGTTGACCCTTACCGTAACGGATAGCGCGGTAGCGTACGTAACCGAACACGGGTACGACGCGAGCTTTGGCGCAAGACCGTTAAAACGGTTTTTACAGCATAAATTGGAAACGGAAATCGCCAAACGAATACTTGCCGGCGCGTTTACGGCAGGGGACGAAGTTTTGGTGGACGCCGACGAAAACGGGCTTACCGTGAAAAAAGCGTAAAAAAATAACGCCTCCCTGATATGCGTGATACTCTTAACGGAGTATCACGCATAACTCTATTCGCCTGCGGCGAGTTCTATTGCTACGCAGTTATATTCGGCTTACGCCGAGTGATATTCGCTACGCGAGTTTTTAGGCGAATAGAATATCACTGCGAGGCGAAGCCCTGCAATATCACTTCCCGTCAGGGAAATATCACTCTTCGCGTCAGCGAAGAATATCATTTTTAGTACTAACAGAAAAAGAGATAACATTTCGGCGAATAACCGATTTGTTATCTCTTTCTGTCGTTATAAGAACCTGCTACGCAGAACCTTGTTATTTGCTTCGCTCATAATAAGGGTTTGGGCTTAGCCCGTTTGCGTTTGACTAGTCAAATGCGATGCTCGCACTTAGCGGTGTTGTTCAAATTCTCCGCTAAGAACATCGCCCATAAAAGGGAGGCGTTGTTTTTTTGCGGTAGGCCGTTATACTTCTTCGCTATAAAAGCCCAAGCCCAATACTTGCGATACGTTGCCCATTACGGCGAAGGAATTGGGGTCAACCCGTTTGATGATACGCTTTAAGGTGGCTACCTGTCTGCGGTGAATAACGCAGATAATCATGGTATGTTCCTTATTCGTATACATACCTTTGGCGGGTTGCGCCGTTGCGCCACGGTTTAACTCCGACATAAGCGCGGTTGCCATTTCTTCGGGTTTGTCCGTAATGATACGGAACTCGATAGCCGATTGAAAACCGTTGGTGACCGCCTCGTTGGTTTTTCCCGCTACGTATAAAGCGAACGCGGAAGTCATAATCGGCAACAGCGTAAGCGCGGGCGTTTCGCCTTGGAAGACGAAAATAGAACAACCCACGATGATAAAATTGACGGTAAAAATCATCCAAGCAATACTGTTTGCGCCTACTTTACGACCGATAATAACGGCAAGAATATCCACGCCACCCGTGCTACCGCCGATTTTGAAAGCCAAGGCGAGCGCAACGCCGATACAAAGCCCCGTGGCAATCGCCGCGAAAATTTTGTCGGCGTTTCCGTCGAACTTAATTTGAAAGTCGGGGAAAAGGTTTTCCCAACCGAAAAGCCAAACGGATTGTAAGGAGGTATGTACGCAGGAAAGTATTGCAAATTTCTTTTTTACGAAAAAGAATCCCAATACCACCAACGGGAAATTCAAACAAAACAGCGTAACGCTTTGCGGAAGGGAAAAAGCCGCGTTCAAAAGTACGGCAATTCCGCTTGCGCCCCCAACGGTAAATTCGTTCGGCGCGATAAGGGTGTACGCCGCAAAGGAAATAAGAAAAGTGGAAACGAGCATACAAATTGCCGTTTTCGTCCAATATAATATTTTTTCTTTATTCATAATTCGTGTAAAATTCAAAAATTTATCCTTCGTTTATTGCGCGGTAACGGTAACGGTAATTTTCGCCGTTACGCCTTCCATAAGACGGATTTCGGCGCTATACGAACCTACCGTTTTTACTGCGTCCATTTTAATTTTCTTTTTATCGATATCAAAACCGAGTTCGCTTAAAGCGGTAGCGACGTGCGCGGGAGTGACGCTCCCGAACGTTTTGCCGTTTTCGCCCGTTTTAATGGCAACGGTTACGCTTTTCCCGTTGAGTTGTTCGGCAAGCGCTTTCAACGCCTTTACCTCTTCCGCTTTATGAAACTGTGCGGATTCTTTTTGTTGTTGCGCTTGGTGTACGTTCGCAGGGGTAGCAACGAGCGCCAAACCTTTTTTGATAAGGAAATTTCTACCGTAACCGTCGGCGACTTCTACCACGTCGCCCTTTTTTCCCGTACCTTTAACGTCGGCGGTGAGTAATACTTTCATAAATAACCTCCAAGATTTTGTGTTTTTTTTAGTTTGCAATACTATTTTACAGGAAATTTTTGAAAATGTCAATAATCTTTGCACTATTTACGCATACTGCTTTTACCGAAATAAGGAGGATTTTTCGATATGATGCACGAAAACGGTCAAGAAGTAAATACTTGTATCGGTTGTGGCGTGACGGAATGTAAGTATAACCGTTCTGGCGATTACTGTACGCTTCGTAAAATTCACGTAGGCAACGCGTGCAACACGGCGGCGGACTGCGCTACCTGTTGCGATAGCTTTGAAAGAAAATAAGTTCTTTTTAAAGCAAACCCCGTCCGATTTTCCAAACGGAAAAATCGGACGGTTTTTTCGTTTTTCTTTTTCAAACGCTTGCGTTTTAAAAAAAATAGGAGTATAATATTACCAAAATTTATATACTTTTGGAGGTAAAAATTTTTTATGGAAGAAATTTTGCAAGAAAACGAAACGCAAAAACCGAGCGTAAAGGCGAAACTGCTTGCCTATCTCAAAGCTTTGCCCAAACGCTATTTTATAACGGCGTTTTCAGGTATGGCGCAAGGCTTGTTCGTCACCTTAATCGCAGGTACGATTTTAGAGCAAATTGCAGGCTGGATTGGCGATAATTATATCGGTAACACCCTTTTATACATAGCGAATATCGCCAAATCGCTTATGGGCGCGGGCATCGGCGTAGGAATTGCGCACGCGCTTGGAAAAAATAAACTACTCGTTTTTTCGTCGGCGGTCGTCGGAATGGTCGGCGCGTTTGCGGGCGGTTTGGTTTTTGGGGGAACGCCTACGGCGATTGCTTTAACGTCAGGCGCGCCCGGTAACCCTATCGGCGCGTACGTGGTAACGATGTTCGTAATAGAAATCGTAAGCTTATACGCAGGAAAGACCAAACTCGATATTATTTTAATCCCGCTCGGCGCGATGCTTTTGGCGGTAGCAGGCGTATACGTGGCTTGGCCGTTTATCCAATTAATCGACTTATTGGCAAAACTGTTGGTAATCACCATCAACGCAGGCGAGGCGGTAAAGATTATCGTCGGCGTTTTGATTGCGGTCGTTATGGGTATTCTGCTTACGATGCCTACCTCGTCGGCGGCGATTTGGATTGCAATCGCCCGTTCGGAAACGGCGCTTTCCAACCCCGAAGTATTTGCGATTGCCGGCGGTGCGGCGGTAGCTGGTTGCGCGGCGCACATGATAGGCTTTGCCGTAGCTACCTTTAAAGAAAATAAAGTAAGCGGTTTAATATCCCAAGGCATCGGAACGAGTATGTTGCAAATCCCTAACATTATGAAAAAACCGATTATTATGTTGCCGGAAATTATCGCAAGCGCAATTTCCGGTTTAGTGGCGGTCTTGCTCAATATCCGTTGCACGGACGTTGGCGGTGGTATGGGTACGAGCGGACTCGTCGGACTGTTCGGTGTAATTGACGCGTGCTCGGCGTACAGCATACCCGTAGTGAACACCGTACTTGGTATCGTCCTTTGTCTATTCGTGATTCCTGCGGTGGTATCCTTCTTCGCAAGTGAATTTATGCGTAAGAAGGGGTGGATTAAGGAAGGGGATATGTTACTTCCCGATTAATGTAAAATACGTATATGCGTCGCAATACGTCGTCAAACTTGCGTTTTTTCTCGGTCACGTACGCATAAGTACGCTCCCATCGAAAAATCCGCGTTTTCCTTGTCTTGCTCGCATCTCCGCATTTTACGGCGTGCGAAAAATCTTGCGCTGTGGCAACCCTCGCTCGTTTACGCCAAAGTAAAGTCGCGTCGGCGAACCTTCCGTGTTCGGCGCAAATCTGCAACCCTTCTCCGCGTTTTACGGCGTACGGAAAATCTTGCGCTGTGGCAACCCTCGGTCATTTACGCAAAAGTAAACTCCCTCGGGTTATCCTCGCGCGCCTTGAACTGCTCGCATCTCCGCATTTTACGGCGAACGGAAAACCAAGTCAAAGGGTCAAGGGGATTATCCCCTTGCGGGAGGTTGAGGGCAGAGCCCTCGCAAAAACAAAGCCTTCTAACAAGCAACCAAAGGTTGCGTAACCAACGCGCAAGCGTTCCTCGCCGACCGTGTCGGCGTGCGGAAAACCAAGTCAAAGGGTCAAGGGGATTATCCCCTTGCGGGAGGTTGAGGGCAGAGCCCTCGCAAAAACAAGCCTTCCCAAAAGCAACCGCAGGTTGCGCTACCAACGCGCAAGCGTTTTTGTACGAAGTACATTATTGCAATTCATGCGCAACGTGCAATTCATTTCCCCTCAAAAAGCCTTGCTTTTTTTCGCAAAGAATGGTATAATCAAAATATGAATATTTACGCGATTAGCGATTTGCACCTTTCCTTTTCAGCGAACAAACCGATGGACGTATTCGGCGGAAATTGGGAGGGGCATTTCGAAAAAATCAAAACGGAATGGTTAAACACGGTAAAAGAGGAGGACGTCGTTCTCATCGCGGGCGATATTAGCTGGGCGATGAAACTTTGCGACGCGCAAGCCGATTTAGAGGCGCTTAAAATCCTGCCCGGCAAAAAAGTATTTATCCGCGGTAATCACGATTATTGGTGGAACGGTATTTCCAAAGTCCGCGCAAGCGCCCCCGACGATAGCTTTATCTTTTTGCAAACGGGCGCGGTGAAAATCGGACAATACGTTATCGTTGGTTCTCGCGGTTGGACTTGCCCTGGAAGTCCCGATTTTACCGAACAAGACCAAAAATTATACCTTCGCGAGGCGGAGCGGTTTCGTTTGGCGTTTGCGGAGGCGAACGCGTTGTGCCAAGAGGGCGATAAAAAGATAGCGATGATACATTATCCGCCCTTTACGCTAAAAAACGAAGATACGCTTTTTACCGAGTTGTTTGAGAAAAACGGCGTGGATAAAGCGGTGTTCGGGCATATTCACGGGGTAGTGTATTTCCCTTTAAAGAGCGTGAAAAACGGAATTGAATATTATATGACTTCGTGTGATAAACTTGCGTTTAAGTTGGTGAAAATTTATTGATTTTTATTAAAAAATCAAAGCAGTTTTCAAAAGTAGTGTTTTTATCCTTTACAACGGCTAAAAAAAATGGTATAATAATAGCCGAAAAACGAAACACACGGAAATTCTGCGTCTTGGGCGTTTCGTTCCAAGACGCATTTTTTTACGGCAAAAAGTATTACGGAGAGAAAGTTATGCTCAAAAGAAAAGACCTTGTGGGGCTCATCGACGCGACGAAAGAAGAAATTACCGAAATTCTTGACGTTGCGTCGCAAATGAAAAAGCACCTCAAAGCAGGAGAAAAGCAGTTGCCTTACCTCAAAGGCAAAACCGCTACCATTCTTTTTTACGAGAATTCGACGAGAACACGGACGAGTTTTGAATTGGCGGCGAAATATCTCGGCGCAACCGTTGTGAACATTTCCGCGAGTTCTTCCTCAGTCGCCAAGGGCGAAACGCTCGTGGATACGGGAAAAACGCTGGACGCTCAACTCAACGACTTTTTAATTATGCGCCATCCTATGGGCGGTGCGCCCTATCTTCTTGCGCAGGTAGCAAAGGCGAGCGTATTAAACGCGGGCGACGGTATGAACGAACACCCCACCCAAGCGCTTTTGGATATGCTCACGATGCGTGAATATTTCGGTGGTTTGGAAGGGTTAAAGGTCGCTATCGTCGGGGACATCAAACACTCGCGCGTGGCAAAATCCAACCTGTTCGGCTTGAACGCGATGGGCGCAAAAGTATATATGTACGCGCCGAAAACGCTTATCCCGAAAGGTATCGATAAATTGGGCGCGACGCTTTGCGAAAGCAGGGAAGAGGCGCTCAAAGACGCCGACGTCGTTATGGGACTCCGTATCCAACTCGAACGCCAACAAGCAGGGAATTTCCCTTCGCTCAACGAGTACGCGGAATTTTACGGCGTAGACGGCAAGGCGTTAAAGCTTGCCAAACCGAACGCGATTGTTATGCACCCCGGTCCCGTCAACCGCGGAGTGGAATTGACGGGTAAGGTTATCGACCACGAGCGAAGTTATATTGAAGAACAGGTATTCTCGGGGATTGCCGTGCGTATGGCGAGTCTTAAACTGTTGAACGATTACAGAGAATTACAAAAATAAGCGAGGAGAAAAGATATGATTATCAGAAACGGTAACTTGGTATTGAAAGATTCCGTTATCAAAGCGGATATTTTGGTGAAAGAGGGAAAAATCGTAAAGATTGCGGAAAATATCGCAAGCGGGAACGAAATGGAAATCGACGCGACGGGGAAACACGTTTTTCCCGGTTTGATTGATATGCACGTGCATTTGCGCGACCCCGGTTACGAACATAAAGAAGATATCGAAAGCGGTAGTAAAGCGGCGGTGAAAGGCGGATTTACGCAAATTTGCTGTATGCCCAATACCAACCCGATTATGGACAACAAAGTAGTGGTAAGCTACGTAAAACATAAAGCGCAAGAAGTAGGGCTTTGCAAAGTACACCCTATCGGCGCAATTACCAAAGGCGAAAAGGGCGAACAGCTCGCGGAAATAGGCGAGATGAAAAAGGCGGGCGCGGTTGCCATTTCCGACGACGGCGTTTCGGTGAAAAATTCTCGGCTTATGCGTCTTGCAATGGAATACGCAAGCGGTTTTAATATCAAATGCCTTTGCCATTGTGAAGACAAAGACCTCGTAGACGGTGGCGTCGTCAACGAAGGCGTAAGCTCGACGATTGCAGGATTAAAGGGAATACCCCGCGCGGCGGAAGATATCGTGATTGCAAGAGATATCGCGCTTGCGGAAAGCTTGGACGTTCCCGTGCATATCTGCCACGTGTCTACTTATAGCGGTGTACGCTTAATCCGCGACGCGAAAAAAGCGGGAGTGAAAGTTACGGCGGAAACTTGTCCGCATTACTTTGCCGTTACCGACGAAGTGATTACGAGTTTTGATACGAATACCAAAGTAAATCCGCCCATTCGCGAAGAGATAGACAAACAGGCGATTTTAGAGGGCTTGAAGGACGGTACGCTCGATTGTATCGTAACCGACCACGCTCCGCACCATACCAACGATAAACACGTGGAATACAACACGGCGTCGTTCGGAATCAGCGGTATTGAAACTTCGTTCGGGTTTGCCATTACCTATCTTTATAAAGCAGGGGTATTGAGCTTGCCTGAGATTGCAAACCGTATGTCCTACGCGCCTGCAAAAATTTTGGGCTTGGAGGGCGGTGAGATTAAAGAAGGCGGTGTTGCCGATTTGACGATTGCCGATTTAAACGAAAGCTTTATCGTAGACCCTAAAAATTTCGTCAGCAAGGGCAAGAACAGTCCTTTTGGCGGTTATGAACTTAGCGGCGTTGTAAAATACACGATAGTCGACGGCGAAATTAAATATCAAGCGTAAAAGGAGAAAAAACGATGAAAAGAGAAGAAATAAGAATTCGCGACCCGTTTATCTACGCGGATAAAAAAACGAAGACGTATTATATGTACGGAACGATAAACGGAGGCGCAAGCGACTCGAAATTTTACGCATATACCTCCAAAGATTTGGAAGAATTTGAAGGTCCGTTCGTGATTTTTGACGGCAAAAAAGAAAATTTTTGGGCTACGAACGACTATTGGGCGCCCGAAATGCACGAATATCAAGGCAAATATTATTTATTTGCAAGCGTGAGGGCGGAAAACAAAAATCGCGCGACGCAAATTTTCGTTTGCGATACGCCAATCGGGGAATTTAAGCCCGTATCGGAAAAGCCTGCAACGCCCGAAGAATGGTGGTGTTTGGACGGTACGCTTTGCATAGAAAACGGAAAACCGTATATCGTATTTTGTCACGAGTGGGTACAATGCCAAAACGGCGAAATGTGCGCGCAGGAACTTTCAAGCGATTTATCTACGCCGATAGGAGAACCCTTCGTGCTCTTTACGGCGAAGGATAATCCGCACGTGAGTTGTCTTGGCGATGAGAATTCAGGTAATTACGTGACGGACGGACCGTTTTTATGGAGAAAAGAGGGCAAATGGAAGATGATTTGGTCAAGTTTTCAAAACGGTAAGTACGCGGTGTTCGGCGCAACGGCGGAAAGTATTCGCGGGGAATGGGAACACACGGACAACTTGGTGGACTTCGACGGAGGACACGGAATGTTGTTTGAATCGTTTGACGGGGTACGAAAGTTTGCGTTACACTCACCCAACGTTCCCCCTAAAGAACGGGCGAAATTTATAGATTGGAAAGATAGATTTTAAGGAGAAAAAACGATGATTACGGATAGATTGATTGAAGGCATTATCGATATGCAAAACCCTACTTGCGTAGGACTTGATACGCTATTTGATTATTTGCCCGACGAAATGAAAGCGGGCGTTACGACCTTTGAAGGCGTAGCCGAACGCGTATTTGAATTTAATAAAAAGCTTATCGACACGCTTTACGGTATCGTACCGAGCGTAAAAGTACAAATCGCGTATTACGAAATGTACGGCGTGGCGGGTATGAAAGCGTACGAAGAAACGCTGAAATACGCTACGGAAAAGGGTATGGTCGTTATTGCCGACGCAAAGCGCAACGACATCGGTTCGACGGCGTCTTGCTATGCGAAAACCTTCTTGGGCGAAACGCAAGTCAACGGCGTTTCTAAAAAGGCGTTCCCTGCCGATTACGTCACCGTAAACGGATATTTAGGTACGGACGGTATTGCGCCGTTCGTGGAAGAATGTGAAAGCAAGGACAAGGGTATTTTCGTTTTGGTAAAAACCTCCAATCCTTCCAGCGGTGAACTGCAAAACCTCGTTTTGGAAAACGGTAAACCCGTGTACGAATATATGGGTGGTTTGGTGGAAAAATGGGGCGAAAGCACGATTGGCAAATACGGTTATTCGGCAGTCGGCGCGGTCGTGGGCGCAACCCATCCCACGGAGGCGGAAAGACTTCGCAAAGTGTTACCGCATACCTTTTTCCTTATCCCCGGTTACGGGGCGCAGGGCGGTAACGCGCAAATGCTCAAAAGCTGTTTCTCCGAAAACGGTTTGGGTGGCGTCGTCAACAATTCGCGCGGAATTTTGTGCGCGTATAAAAAGAACGGCGGAACGTACTACGAAGCGGCGAAAAACGCTTGTATCGCGATGCAAAAAGATTTGTCCGAAGTTATCGGAAAAATGGGAAGATAATATATGAAAGATTATATAGCAACGATTGTAAAAAACGAACGGATTGCTGAAAATATTTACGCGGTAACCTTTGATTTAGGAGAAATTCCTACCGTCCGTGCAGGGCAGTTTGGGGATATCTTGGTGGGCGGAACGCATCTTTTGCGCCGTCCTATCGCCGTTTGTAAAACGGAAGGAAGTCAAGTGACCTTTTGTTACCAAATCAAAGGCGAAGGCACGAAAATGCTCAAAACGATGGGGACAGGTACTACCTTAAACGTACTTATGCCTCTCGGAAACGGATTTTTCGTGGAGGAAACGGAAAAGAAAGTGGCGCTCGTCGGCGGTGGCGTGGGCGTTTTTCCGCTCATTTCCGTTTTGCGCGCGTACGGGCAAGAAAAAGAAATTTCCGCGTATATAGGGTATAGAAACAAAGACGCCGTATGCGGTGTGGAAGAATTTGAAAAAGCGAAAAAGTTCGTCGCCGTTACCGACGACGGAAGTTACGGCGAGAAGATGAACGCGGTGCAAGCGTTCGTAAAAGATTTAAAGGCGGGCAATACGTTCGACGTGGTGCTTGCGTGCGGACCTACGCCTATGCTCCGCGCGTTGAAAGCGGTAGTCGAGGAAGAAAATTTGCCCTGCTACGTATCGCTTGAAGAGAGAATGGGTTGCGGAATCGGCGCGTGCCTCGTTTGCGTTTGCGATTTGACGAACGGTAAAAAAGCAAGGGTGTGCAAAGACGGACCCGTATTTAACGCAAGCGAAGTCGTTTTATAAAACGCGGATATATTTCACAATACGGCGTTGAACTTGCGTTTTGCCTTGGTCGTTTACGGATAGTAAACTTCCTACGGCAAATCTGCGTTCGCCTTGTCTTGTTTGCATCTACGCGTTTTAACGGGCGGTATTTATTAAGGAGAAAAAAATGGCAAATTTATCAGTAAAAATTTGTGGAGTAGAGTTAAAAAACCCCGTCATTGGGGCAAGCGGAACGTTTGGGTTTGGTCGTGAATTTAACGAATTGTACGATATCGGCGCAATCGGCGGTGTATCCACGAAGGGTTTGACGAACGAACCGCGTCTTGGCAATCCCGTTCCGCGTATTGCGGAGAGCAGAGGGGTAATTCTTAACGCCGTAGGCTTGCAAAACCCCGGGGTGGAGCATTTTATAAAGTACGATTTAGATTGGTTGAAAGCGACGGGTACTTGCGTAATAGCCAACGTGGCGGGCAAAACGCTGGAGGACTATAAAACCATCTGCGAAAAATTGGACGGCAAGGTGGATATGATTGAATTGAATATCTCTTGTCCGAACGTAAAAAGCGGAGGTATGGCGTTTGGGATTAAACCCCAAACGGTGGAGGAAGTCACGCGCGTTGCGAAATCGGGCGCGAAAAATACTCCGCTTATCGTCAAACTTTCCCCCAACGTGGAAAGTATCGCGGAAAACGCGAAATCGGCGGAACGCGGTGGCGCGGATTGTATTTCGCTTATCAATACTTTAACGGGTATGGCAATCGATATTGAAAGAAGAAGACCGATTATTGCCAACAATACGGGTGGCGTATCGGGCGCAGGGATAAAACCGATTGCGGTGCGTATGGTGTACGAAGCGTCGCAGGCGGTAAAAATTCCCGTGATAGGTATGGGCGGTATTACCTGCGCCGAGGACGC
The DNA here is from genome assembly GCA_015069285.1 of Clostridiales bacterium. GTDB lineage: Bacteria > Bacillota > Clostridia > Christensenellales > Borkfalkiaceae > Scatosoma. The sequence continues at coordinate 44,777 of SVIX01000003.1, forward strand.
GATTGAATTTTTAATGGCGGGCGCAACGGCGGTGCAGGTGGGTACGGCAAACTTTACCGACCCCTTGGCGATGCCTAAAATTATCCAAGGCTTAAACGATTGGTGCGACAGACACGGCGTTGAAAATATAAGCGAACTTACGGGTACGTTGCAGTTAAACGGAAAATAATTTAGGAGAAAGAAAAAAATGGAATATACCTACAAAGAAAATTTTATCAAATTTATGGTGGAAAGCGGTGTGTTGAAGTTTGGCGAATTTACCTTAAAAAGCGGTAGAATTGCGCCCTATTTCATCAATACGGGTAACTATAAAACGGGCAAACAGCTCGCTAAACTCGGCGAATATTACGCGGCGTGTATTGCGGAAAACGGTTTGGAGGCGGATACGATGGTCGGACCTGCGTATAAAGGTATCCCCCTTTCGGTAACGACGGCAATCGCGTTATATAATAAGTACGGAAAAGAAGTCAATTACTGTTTTGACAGAAAAGAAGAAAAAGACCACGGCGAAGGCGGTCTGTTCGTTGGAAAACAGTTGACGGACGGTGAAAAAGTAATTATCATCGAAGACGTAATGACCTCGGGAAAGGCGCTCCGTGAAATTTTACCCAAATTAAAGGCTACGGCAAAAATCAATATCGTCGGTATGATTATTTCGGTAGACCGCAGAGAAAAGGCGCTTGGTAGCGAGTTATCGGCAGTCGCCGAGGCAAAAAAGGAGTTCGGCGTGGACGTATATTCCGTCGTGACGATGGACGATATTATTCAAGCGATTGAAAAGGGCGTTATCGAAGGGAAAGAACATCTTCCCGCGATGTACGCGTACCGTGAACTTTACGGCGCAAAATGAGGAAAAGTCATCACCCGTAAAAATACGGGTTTGGTGAGGTGGACTTGATGCGTTTGCGTAGAGAGAATAAAAAGCGCAATCGCGCAAATAAACAACAAAGCGGTGACGCATAAAAATACTCGTTTCATAAAATCAGTATGCGTAATCCGTTCGGCGTGTATTCAAAAAAAGGAAGAATTATGAAAAAGATTATTTTAACGGGTGACAGACCCACGGGGAAATTGCATATCGGACACTACGTCGGTTCGCTCAAACGGCGTGTGGAATTGCAAAACAGCGGTAAGTTTGACGAAATTTACATTATGATAGCCGACGCGCAAGCGCTTACCGATAATTTTGATAATCCCGATAAGGTACGGGCAAATATTACGGAGGTTGCGCTCGATTATTTGGCGTGCGGATTAGACCCCGAAAAATCGACGATTTTCGTGCAATCGCACGTGGAACAACTTACCGAACTTACCTTTTATTATATGAACCTTGTCACTTTGTCGAGATTGGAGCGTAATCCGACGGTGAAAGCGGAATTAAAAATGCGTAAATTTGAACAGTCCATTCCGATGGGATTTTTAACCTATCCCGTATCGCAAACAGCGGATATTACGGCGTTCAAGGCGACGACCGTGCCCGTCGGCGAGGACCAGTTGCCAATGATTGAGCAAGCGCGAGAAATCGTAAGAAGTTTCAACGGGTTATACGGAGAAACGCTCGTCGAACCCAAAGCGGTCCTTCCCGAAAATCAATCCTGTTTGCGTTTGCCGGGTACGGACGGTATGGCGAAGATGAGTAAATCGCTTGGGAACTGTATCTATTTATCGGATAGCGCGGACGAGATTAAACGCAAGGTCATGGGAATGTATACCGACCCCAACCATATTAAAGTCACCGACCCCGGCGATACCAAAAACAACCCCACCTTCATTTATTTGGACGCGTTTGCAACGGACGAGCATTTTGCAAGATATTTGCCCGAATACGCTTGCTTGGACGAATTGCGCGCGCATTACGAGCGTGGCGGTCTTGGGGATATGAAGGTGAAAAAATTGCTCAACGCGGTAATGCAGGAAATCTTAGAACCTATCCGTTTGCGCAGAGAGGAATTGGCGAAAGATATTCCCGCCGTTTGGGCGACGTTGAAAGCGGGGAGCGATAAGGCGCGCGCGGTCGCGGCGCAAACGCTTGCCGAAGTAAAACGGGCGATGAAAATCAATTATTTCGAATAAGTACAAAAAAATCCGACGCTTGTCCAAGCGTCGGATTTTTTTGTTTTTTGTTGACGATTAGTTGAAAAGTTCTTTGTAAGCGTTACCGAACTTCATAACGGGTTTTTTGCAAGCCGGAATTTCAACTTTTTCTTGCGTCTTGGGGTTGATGCCCGTCTTCGCCGCAACGTCCTTTACTTCAAAAGAACCAAAACCTGCGAGTTGTACCTTTTCCCCTGCTTTCAAAGCTTCGGTAATTACGTCAACGAACGCTTCGTAAGCCGTAGCCGCGTCCTTGTTGGTAAAACCTGCTTTGTCTGCCATTGCCTTAATTAATTCGCCTTTGTTCATAAGAGTGTTCCCCTTTAATTAAATTCTTGAAATCCAATTTAGAATATTCAAGTAATTTTATTATACAGTATCGTAGGGGTGTTTGTCAAGCGTCAAACGGAGAAAAATCACGAAAAAGCTTGAAATATAAAGCTTTTTTTGCTTTTTTAGCGTATAAAAAGACGAAAAAAGGGGAAGAGCGGTAATCGCCGTTTTTTTTGTGTATAAAACGCTTTGTGCTTGCGCATACTCAATGCGTGTCCCGTTTGCTTTTTTACATACCGGAAAGGAGGGTTTGAAAGTATGCAAAAAGTAGTCATTTGCGGTGTGGACACGACGGGGTTACCCCGTTTATCAGCGAAAGAAAACGAGGAATTGATGTGCAGGTTAAAAAACGGGGACAAAAGAGCGCGCGACGAGTTTATCGTGGGGAATATGCGACTCGTATTATCGCTCGTCAAACGCTTTCGCATTAAAAATTTAGGCGTGGACGACGTGTTTCAAGCCGGTTGCGTGGGTTTGATAAAAGCAATCGACGGGTTTGATATTAGCGTGGGCGTAAAATTTTCCACCTACGCCGTGCCGATGATTGTCGGTGAAATAAAGCGTTATCTTCGCGACGGAAATTCGTTGCGCGTTTCTCGGTCTATCCGCGATACGGCGTATCGTGCGCTTAAAGCAAGAGAGGCGATAGAAAGCCGTGACGAGGAGGCGACGATTGCAAAAATCGCCGAGGAAATGCAGGTCGCTGAACGCGAAGTAGTGTACGCGCTCGACGCTATTTCCGACCCCGTTTCCATTTACGAACCCGTATACAATAAGTCGGGCGATACGCTACTACTCATGGACCAGCTTTGCGACGAAAAGAACACGGACGAAATTTGGACGGAGCACGTCGCTTTAAGCGAGGCGATAGGAAAACTTGGGGAGCGGGAGAGGAAAATTTTATATCTTCGTTATTATCAAGGCAAAACGCAAACGGAAATCTCCGAGGAAGTGGGGATAAGCCAAGCGCAAGTATCCAGATTGGAAAAAAACGCGTTGACGAATATCCGACAAAATATTTCTTAAAAATAAAGAAAAACGGCTTGGGCAAGCCGAGTCCCTGCAAGGGATTCGGCAACTAAATAAATCCGTGGACGGATTTGTGATATTTGTCTAAAGACAAGTGATATTGCTACGCAGTTATATTCGCCTTACGGCAGTTATATTGCCTTACGGCAGTTATATTCGCCATATGGCGAGTTAAGGATTTATTTAATATAACTTTGACTGCAAGTCGCAATCTAACGCAAAACTTGTTTTGCATATCACTTTTAGCCACAAGGCTAAAAATATAACTCATATATGTTTAATCTTTTGTGGATATGAAAAGCACACTACATTTCACTTTTAGTGAAGTATAGTGTGCTATACTTTTATTATGAACAAAAATTCCTTAATAGGAACTGCCTAAACCAAGCCGTTTTTGCGTGCGTAAAGTTCTATTTTCGTAAAGAAGACGGGTTCACGTTTGCGAGCGTTAAAAAGGTACGGTTAAAGGAACGGACGCTTTGGAAACCGCTTTCCATTGCAATTTCCAAAAAGGTTTTTTTCGTCGTTTTTATTAAATGGCTTGCAAACTCTAAACGGTATTGGTTGACGAACGTTTTAAAATTGACGTGAAAGGCTTTATTAAATACACGCGAAAGGTGCTCGTGACAATATCCCAAATCTTTAGCCGTCGAGCGTAAGGTGATATTCTTTTGGAAATTTTTTTCCACGTAGAGAATTAACTCGCTGATAAGAGAATATTTTCTCGGCGAAGGGATGAGTTCGTTCTGCTTTAAAAAATCGTCGCAGAGGGCGTATAGACAGGCTTTTAAAGGAAGTTCGTCGGGCATTTTTACAGAAACGGAAACGGGGTAGGTCGGTTGCGTTAAGAAGGTTTTTTTGATAAACGCTTGCGTTTCTGCGCTAGGCAATAGCTTAGCGGATAATGCTTTTTTATCCTTTACGATATTCGCAAACGACGAGATAAACGAATCGGAGAAAACGATGATAAGACATAAACAGGTTGCGTCTGCTTGATAGGAGTGCAACTGATAAGGAAAAAGTAATAAAGCCTCTCCGTTTGTTAAATTGTATTCCGTATCGTCGACTTTCGCGTTTAGCGTTCCCTCTAAAACGAAAGTAAATTCGTATCCCTTATGGATATGCGTGTCGTAAAAAATCGAACGGTAAACGCAGGCGTTAAAAATGTTGTTTCCGATTGTATTGTGCGGTTGATGAAAGAACATAGCGCTCCCCTCTAAAAAAATCAATTTATGGCTAATATTATACAATTTATTGCGAGAAAAGTCAAATAAAAAATGCTATAATAAAGAAAAGGAGTAAGAAATGTTGGGGAAAGTTTTTTCGATAGAAGAATTTGCGACCTTTGACGGACCGGGGATACGCACGACGGTATTTTTAAAAGGTTGTCCGTTAAAATGTACGTGGTGTCACAATCCCGAAGGGCAAAGCTTTCAAACGGAATACATAAGAAGTCCGAACGGTTGTATAGGTTGCAAAGCTTGCGAACGGGCGGGAACGAAGAAGGACGGAAAAGTCGTTTTGACGGCGGACAGTATCGCCGTTTGTCCGAGAAATTTGGTACGCCAATGCGGAGAGGATTATACGGCGGAGGCGTTGGCGAAAAAGCTGTTGAAAAACGAGGAATTTATGCGTTCGTCGGGAGGAGGGGTTACCTTTTCGGGCGGTGAACCGCTTTCACACGCGGAGTTTATTATAGAGTGTATTTCCAAATTAAACGGTTTGTCTACGGCGTTACAAACGAGCGGATTTTCCAGCGGGGAAACGTTCGAACGGGTGTTAAACGCGGTGGATTACGTTTTGTACGATTTGAAAATTATCGACGAAGAAAGACATAAAAAATATTGTGGCGTCAGCAACCGTTCTATTTTGGAAAATTACGCTACGCTGGCGCGTAGCGGTAAAAAGTTCGTGACGAGGATTCCGCTTATTCCAAGCGTAACGGACACGGACGAGAATTTGGAGGCAATCGCGAAGTTTATGCAAAAAAATGGCGTAAACTACGTAGAGCTTTTGCCGTATAACCGTTTTGCGGGTAGTAAATATGCGTCCGTTTTGCGGGAATACGTAGTGGATTTTGACGAAAGTCAAGAAGTGAATAAAGGCGAAAAGATATTTGAAAAATATAATATAAATTATAAAATTATGTAAGGAGAATTCAGATGACGGAACGTGTAAAAAAACAATTAGAACTTCTTAAAAAAAGAGAATACAGAAAACTTAGAAGCGAGTTGCCCGCAACGACTGCAACGGAGCAAAAGGGCGAACTTTCCGATATGGAATATTTTACCTTTTATTTTGAAACGGTTTTGGGGGAAGAAACTCCGCGTTTTTACGGCGACGATATATTCGGGTTTTACCGTAGCAAAAGTAAATTGCCACGCTTCGTAGGCGTGCACGTCGGAGGGAACGTGACGGTAGATTACAAAACCTTCCTTGAAGTTGGGCTTTCGGGGATTCGTGAAAAGATTATGCAGTACGCGCCGAACGCAAAAGACGACGAGGCGAAAGAGTTTTATGCGTGCGGGTTGCGTTGCTTGGACGCAATGGAAGGAATTGCGGTAAAATACCGCGACGAGGCGAAGAAAACGGGAAACCAAAAATTATACGACGCGCTTTGTCAAGTGCCTTTTAAGGGGGCGAGAGATTATTACGAAGCGCTCGTCGGCGTAAAATTTTTAAACTACGTTTTGCGTGTCCCTGCGTTTCATATTACCTTTGGACGCTTTGATAATTATATGCGTCCGTATTACCGCGCCTCCCTTCAAAAGGGTGTGACGGAAGAAGAAATTTTAGAGCTTACCCAGCTTTTCTTTATCTCTTTGAATTTTGATTCGGATTTGTATAGCGCCGTGCAACTTGGCGACAACGGAATGAGTATGCTCGTCGGCGGTTACGATAAGCAGGGCAACGAAACGTTTGACGAGTTGTCGGAAATTTGTTTGACTGCGTCTGAATCGCTTTGCTTAATCGACCCGAAAATCAATATCCGTGTAAATAAAAATACACCCCTTTCGCTGTACGAGAGAGGTGCGAAATTGACAAAACAAGGTTTGGGTTTCCCGCAGTATTGTAACGACGACGTCGTTATTGAAGGACTTGTGGCGCTTGGGTACGACTTGGAAGACGCACGAGATTATTCGGTGGCGGCTTGCTGGGAATTTATTCCCTCTGGTTGCGGGGCGGAAACGCCGAACGCCGGGCATATGAATTTTCCGTTAATGGTAGACCGCGCGCTCAAAACGGGCTTGGTGTATTCGGAAACGTTTGAGGATTTTATGAAACGGGTAAAGCGGGAAATTCGCTTACAAGGAGCAGGATTACGCGACTCTGTGAATCAGGGCTTGGTTAATCCTCCTAGGATGTGTAACGTTGCGTTATCCCTTTTCATCTCGCCTTGTATAGAACGCGGACGAGGGCTTTATGACGGTGGAGCAAAGTACAACAATTACGGATTCCACGGCGCGGGTATTGCTATTGCGGCAGATGCGTTGGAGGCGATAGAACGCGCGGTGTATATTGATAAAATCGTCACGAAAGAAGAATTGATCCGCGCATTGAACGCCAATTTCGAGGGCTACGAACCGCTCCGTCAAAAGCTTATCGCATATCCGAAAATGGGCAACAACGAGGAGAGCGTAGATAAGAAGGCGATAGAACTTATAGATTGCTACGCGAAAGATATGAGCGGTAAATATTGTACGAGTGGCGGTATTTTCCGCGCCGGGACGGGAAGCGCGCAGGCGTATATTTCGGCAGGAAAAGAAGTAGGCGCAACCGCCGACGGCAGAAAGGCGTTTGAACCGTTGCCGTGCAGTTACGCGCCTTCGCTTACCGCGCGTTTGAACGGACCGCTTTCCGCCGTGCAATCGTTTACCAAATACGATTTAAAAAATATTATCAACGGCGGACCGTTTACTATCGAAATTCACGATACCGTGTTCCGCAACGAAGAGGGAGAAAAGAAGGTCGCGATGCTCGTAAAATCGTTTATAGACAGAGGCGGTCATCAAATGCAAATCAACGCGATTAACCGTGACAGACTTTTAGACGCACAGGCGAACCCCGAAAACTATCCGAACTTAATCGTTCGTGTTTGGGGTTGGAGCGGATATTTCACGGAATTGGATAAAGCGTACCAAGACCAAATTATAAAGCGTACGGAATTTTCCGTCTAATAAAAGTTACGCCGTGTGGAACGCCACACGGCGTAACGTTTTATTGCGTGCGGTTAGGCTATACGGAAAAGTAAAATACTTGATAGCGGATAGTTGTTAAAAGGGTTGACTTTTTCGGCGAAACGGTGTATACTGTAAAGAAAAAAGCAGGGAATAAAAAAGAAATGGGTGCGCAAACGAAAAAACAGATTTTTATGGAAATTATCCGTTTTTTGCTCGTCGGAGGACTTGCAACGCTCGTGGATTATGTTACCTTTTGGTTGTTCGACGCCCTGTTGTTCCCCCGTATATTGCCAACGCAAATACGAGCTTGGGAAACGGTCGCGCTTATTTTTTCGACGGCAATAGGCTTTTGCGTGGGGCTGACGGTGAATTGGATATTGTCGGTACGCTTCGTTTTCCGCGAGGTGAGAAACGAGGAGGAGGCAAAGTCTAAAAAATCTTTCGCCGTATTTGCGCTTATCGGACTGTTAGGGCTTGCTTTGACGGAAATCGGCGTCGTAACGCTCGTTGCCCTTCTTCCGGATATAACCTTTTTAGGGAAAACGGCGTTTTTTGGAACGGCGTGGAAAAAATGGATAGCCAAAGCCGTGATGACGGGCGTGGTGCTCGTTTTCAATTATTTAGGCAGGAAGGTATTTATTTTTAAATCGTAAAAAATATTTTGTAAAAAACGCCTTTAAATTATTGAAATTTCTTTGCGTTTGGTTTATAATAAAGATAGGCGTTTATATATAAATATATAAAGCGTTTTATAGAGGAAAAAATTGTCGCGTAATTTTTTGCCGAAAGGCTTGACAAATTTGGACGTACCTGTTATAATAGTGTCGGACTAAAGGGGCGTCGCGCGGTAGTATGCGTGTCGCTTTTTTTGGAGAAAAGCCTTCCGTCTATAAAATATAGAGAAATACCGTTTATCAAATAAGGAGGAAAGAGAGATGACGGGTCGTATACATTCTTTCGAATCCTTTGGTACGGTGGACGGACCGGGTATCCGTTTCGTCGTGTTTTTACAAGGCTGTCCTCTTCGTTGTAAATATTGCCATAACCCCGATACTTGGGGAAAGGGCGGACAAGAATATTCGGTAGAGGAAGTAGTCAATCGGGTATTGCGCTATAAAAACTATTTTGGCGAGAAGGGCGGAATTACCGTTTCGGGCGGAGAACCGCTTTTGCAGATAGAGTTCGTAACGGAGTTATTTACCGCGTTAAAAGCCAAAGGGGTTCACACCTGCGTAGATACTTCGGGCGTCACCTTTGACGAAAACAACGCCGACTCGGTAGAAAAACATAAAAAATTACTTGCCGTCACCGATTTATTCTTGCTCGATATCAAACATATCGACGATAAAGCTTGTAAAGAATTAACGGGGCAAGGCAACGGAAAGACTTTGGCGTTCGCGAAGTTTTTGAGCGAGAACGGCAAAGTGATATGGATACGGCAGGTGCTCGTGCCCAATATCACGGACGACGACGAGAGCTTGAAACGAACGAGAGCCTTTTTGGATACGCTCAAAACGGTGGAAAGGGTGGAAGTATTGCCCTATCATACCTTGGGGGTTGTGAAATACGAAAAGCTCGGTTTAGAATATCCGTTAAAAGAGGTAGAACCGCCTAAAAAGGAACGGGTACAAAACGCAAAACGGATTTTATTTGGAGAGAATTATGACTGAGGAATTGAAAGCAAAGTTAAAGGGTCTTTGTTGCGTGGAAGTAAGCGGTGAATCTTGTGCGAATTGCTTGACTTTGATGCCTTTGTTGGATAAGCTCGTCGGCGCGCGCGAGGATATAAAGCTCGTGCACGTGGAGGCGGATTATTCGACGACGGCGTTGATGGAAGAGTGGGACGTAGCGAAAGTGCCTACGATTTTGCTTATGAACGACGGGGAAATATTTGCCCGTTGCACGGGTTTTCAACCCGAAGAAATTTTAGAGCTTTGGTTGGACGCAAAGATAGAAGAATTTAAATCGTCCAAATGATTACGGCAATTATTTACGCTTTTAAAAGGAGCGTAAATAGAAATAAATAAAGAACAAAAAATTATTTTTAGGAGTACTGATATGATGCAATACAAAGGTTGGGAAGGATTCGTTCCCGGTAAATGGTGCGACGACGAAGTAAACGTTCGCGATTTCATTCAGCGTAACTATACGCCTTACGAAGGGGACGCAAGCTTCCTCGCTCCGGCAACGGACGCAACGAAAAAGCTTTGGCAAATCGTTTGTGATTTGACCAAAAAAGAACTCGCAAACGGCGGTGTTTTAAACGCGGATACGAAAATTATTTCGACGCTTACCTCGCACGGCGCGGGTTATTTGGATAAGGACCTCGAAAAAATCGTAGGTTTGCAAACGGACGAACCGTTCAAGCGTGCGTTACAACCCTTCGGCGGTATCCGTATGTCGGAAGGCGCGTTGGAAATGTACGGTTATAAATTGGACGAAAACGTAAAAGAAATTTTCACGAAATACCGCAAGACGCACAACGAAGGTGTGTTCGACGTATATACGCCTGAAATGAGAGCGGCGCGTTCGGCGCACATTTTGACGGGTTTACCCGACGCGTACGGCCGTGGTAGAATTATCGGCGACTATCGTCGTGTTGCCCTTTACGGCGTAGATTATCTTATCCAAAAGAAGGAAGAAGATAAACTTGCAATGAGCGGGGATATGACTCCCGATAAGGTAAGAAACCGTGAAGAAGTAGCGGACCAAGTAAAAGCGCTCAAAGCGTTAAAGCAAATGGCTGCTATCTACGGTTGCGATATTTCCAAGCCCGCTGAAACGGCGCAACAAGCTATCCAAGCTTTGTATTTTGGTTACCTTGCGGCGGTAAAAGACCAAAACGGTGCGGCGATGTCCATCGGTAGAAATACTACCTTCCTTGATATTTATATTCAACGCGACCTTGAAAAAGGAATTATTACGGAAGAACAAGCGCAAGAATTTATCGACCATTTCGTTATGAAACTCCGTATCGTGAAGTTTATGAGAACGAAAGAATACAACGAATTGTTCTCGGGCGACCCTACTTGGGTTACCGAATCTATCGGCGGTATGGGCGTAGACGGTCGTTCGCTCGTCACCAAGACGTCGTTTCGTATCTTGCACACGCTTGACAACCTCGGTCCTGCACCCGAACCTAACCTTACGGTGCTTTGGTCGAAGAGATTGCCCGTAGCGTTCAAGAGATATTGCGCGGATATTTCCATTCGTACCTCCTCCATTCAATACGAAAGCGACGATTTGATGCGTCCTGAAATGGGCGACGATTACGCAATCGCTTGTTGCGTAAGCTGTATGCAAGTCGGTAAAGATATGCAATTCTTCGGCGCGAGAGCGAACCTTGCAAAATGCTTGTTGTACGCTATTAACGGCGGTAAAGACGAGCTTATGAAGGATAAAGTGACGGGCAAGCCCATGCAGGTTTCCCCTGAATTTATGCCTATCTTCGGCAACGACGCGCTCAACTACGAAGAAGTTATCGCGAAGTTCGATAACATGATGACGTGGCTTGCGGACTTGTACGTAAACACGCTCAACCTTATCCATTATATGCACGATAAGTACAGCTACGAAGCGTTGGAGATGGCTTTGCACGACACCAAAGTTCGTCGTTTCTTCGCAACGGGTATCGCAGGTCTTTCCTGCGCGGCTGACTCCTTGTCTGCAATCAAGTACGCGAAGGTATATCCTATCCGTAACGAGGACGGTATCGTAGTAGATTACCGTATTGAAGGGGAGTATCCTAAGTACGGTAACAACGACGATAGAGCGGACGAAATTGCCGTTTGGATTTTGAAGACGTTTATGAAGAAGGTTAAGAGCCACTACACCTATCGTGACAGCGTGCCCACGACTTCTATCTTGACGATTACTTCCAACGTCGTTTACGGTAAAAAGACGGGTAACACGCCTGACGGAAGAAGAGGCGGAACGCCCCTTGCGCCCGGTGCGAACCCGATGCACGGCAGAGATTGCAACGGCGCGTTGGCGTCGCTTGAGTCGGTGGCAAAACTGCCTTACGAATATTCGAGAGACGGTATTTCCAACACCTTCTCGATTACCCCGCAATCCCTTGGTAAAGAGGACTAATTGCAAAAGTGCTATTTTATAGCATAAAATAAATAAAAAAGGAGAAATTATTATGTCGACCAGAGTTGATAATCTTGTAAATATGTTAGACGGCTACGTCGGTGACGGCGGTTACCATTTGAACGTAAACGTGTTCAACCGCGAAACGTTGTTGGACGCGCAAGCGCATCCTGAAAAATATCCCCAACTTACCATTCGTGTATCGGGATATGCCGTAAACTTTATTAAGCTTACGAAGGAGCAACAAGACGACGTTATTTCGAGAACGATTCACGAATCTATGTAACCTCGTTTAAAGTTCAAATAAAAGTATAAAAGGCAAAAAACCGCCGTCGCGTTAAACACGACGGCGGTTTTTAAAAAAGGCTCTGTCAAAAATAGATTTTTTGTTAATCAATCATTCTTTGTGATATAGCCTTACAAAAAAAGGAGGAATTATGTTTATTTTATACGCATGGAACAACGAAAAATGGACGGAATTTTGTTCTTTCGCCGATACGCGCGGTTACGCCGAGCAAGTAAAAACTGCCGTTACGCGTAAAAAAAGTTCGGCAAATGAAGAAATGAAAAATTCCGCAATCGTTATGGAAGGGTTTGTTTTTGGTAAGAAATTTTACGGCAAACAATACGGAAAGCTCGTTATGCGCGCCTTGCGCCATTTTGACGAGGTGGGCTTGTCCAACGATATACAATCTTCGTTGGAGGAACTTTTAGACGAAGGGTATACCAAATTCGCGCTCGTTGCCCCTAACGAGAGCATAGAAGAATATACGGAGGGCGGATTTGAAGTCCGTATTTAAAGGAAAGGTATTATGAAAATAGTTAAAAAAATAAAAGCGTTGGTATGTCTTGTATGCGTAACCTTCGTATGCGCGCTTTTTCCTGCGTGCGATATTCAGGAATTTTTCAATGAATTTTTGGGAGATTCCTCCTCGTCCTCGTCTGACCCTATGGACGTCGGCTCGTACGGCGGTGCGTTTACGGAAGAAGATATTTCCACCATTAAGAGTAGCGATTTAAGTATCCACTTCCCCGAACTCGGTAATAAATATACGGGGGATTGCACCCTGATTAAAGTGGGGGAAACGGAAATTTTGATAGACGCGGGTTCACGCAAAGGCTCGTCGGCTACGCTCGTACCCTATATAAGACAATTTTGTACGGACGGCGTGCTTGAATACGTGATTGCCACGCACGCGCATCAAGACCATATTGCAGGGTTTATCGGCACGAATAGCGCAGACGGAATTTTTGAAAGTTTCGAATGTAAAACGATTATCGATTATCCTTTGAGTGACGCGACTTCGCAAGTCCGCGAGGACTACGAGGCCCTTCGCGACGCGGAAGTGGCGTCGGGAGCGAAACATTATACGGCGCTGGAATGTTGGAATAACGAGAACGGCGCGCAAAGAAGTTATACGCTTGCGGACGGGATTACGATGAATTTCCTGTATCAAAAATTTTACGAGGAAGAAACGAGCGACGAGAACGATTATTCCGTTTGTATGTTGTTGACGGAAGGCGAAAACAATTATTTGTTTACGGGCGACCTTGAACACGAGGGCGAGCAGTCTTTGGTAGAGAGTAACGATTTGCCCAAATGCGTACTTTTCAAAGGCGGACATCACGGCAGTCCTACTTCGAACACGCAGGCGCTTTTGGAAAAAATCGACCCTGAAATCGTTTGCGTGTGTTGTTGTTGCGGTAGCGACGAATATACGGAAAACGTAGCGAATATGTTTCCTTCGCAAGCGTTCGTAGACCGCGTTGCGCCGTATACGGATAAGGTTTACGTAACGACTATCGTTTCGGATAACGAGGACGAATTTGAATCGATGAACGGGGATATCGTGGTCATGGTGAAGGACGGCGTCGTTTCCGTGCGGTGTTCTAATAACGCAACGCTGTTTAAAGACACCGATTGGTTTAAAGAGAATCGAGTTTGTCCAAACGCTTGGAAGTAAAAGCGTAGGGGCAGGTATGCGTTGAAATAAAAAAACGGGAGAAAAAAGCGGTGTTTTCAAGGACGGCGACCCTTCTCGGGAACGAGGCGATGGAAAAATTAAAAAATGCGCGCGTGGCGGTGTTCGGCGTCGGTGGCGTCGGTAGTTACGCCGTCGAGGCGTTGGCGCGGAGCGGAATCGGGACGCTTTATTTGATTGATAAAGACGTCGTGAGTACGAGCAATATAAACCGTCAAATTATCGCGTTGCAATCGACGGTGGGAAAATACAAAACGGAAGTCGCAAAGGCGCGGATTGCGGATATAAACCCCGCGTGCGTCGTATATACGCATAATCTTTTCTTTTTACCCGATACGGCGGACGCATTCGATTTTTCCGCGTTCGATTATATTATCGACGCGATTGATACGGTAAGCGGTAAACTCGCGCTTATTCAAAAAGCGAAAGAGAACGGCGTACCGATTATTTCGGCGATGGGCGCAGGGAATAAATTAGACCCGACGGCGTTTGAAGTGGCGGATATTTCTCAAACGAGCGTATGCCCGTTGGCGAGAATTATGCGTAAGGAATTAAAAAAACGGGGAATAGACCGTTTAAAAGTGGTGTATTCCAAAGAAAGCCCAATCATAGTCGAACGACAAGAAGAGTCGGAAAAAAACGCGCCTTCGAGTATTGCGTTCGTACCGTCGGTGGCGGGATTGATTTTAGCGGGCGAAGTAATCAAAGATATTATCAAGTAAAGCAGAGCGAAAAGTATGGATTTAAGTCGTTTTGATAAAAAGTTAAAAGAATATTGCGACAAAGAGCAGATAAGCGGAACGCTTAGAATAACGGTAAAAGATAAGATAGTATACCAATCGCATTTTGGATATGCAAACGATGAAAGCAAAACGGGTTTTGACGAAAAATAGGATAATTATTTTTGAGAAAAATACAACGTTGATTAAAGGCATAAAAGCTGATAATAATTACCAAGTGGAAGAGTATATTACGAAGGCGGAATTTGAAAAAGTATTTAAGGAGATACAAGAGTATGGTAGGAGTGGCAAAGTCAAGTCCGTATCGGGGAAGCGTTGATTTCATTGATAAACTCAATAAACAAGGTTATTCCCTTAAAGGAAAAAAATCAAGTTCTCTTGGTTAACCTCATTCGTTATTTTGAATGATTATCAATATGATTACGACAGGTGTGGACTGACGGATTATTTTGTTAAAACGGACGCGTACGACGGCGGTTTAACCGAACAACTTGCCCAAAGGGCAATTCAAATCATAAACGCATAAACTGAACGCAAAAACGGCTATTGAAAAATAGCCGTTTTTGCGTGCAGAGAAAAAATAGAACAAAAAAGAAAATTTTTTTCAAAAAACTATTGAAGAAATTGGGAAATTATGTTACAATATATATAATCACGGGGATAGCCAGCGTGAACGATACGAAAAAGGAGGGAAAATACTTGAAAGACGAGTTTTATACACCGAAAGAATATAATTCTACTTCCGAATATAAATACATCCCCCCCGAACCGTATACAAAAAGGATAGAGGAAAACCAAACGGGGAACGAACAAGCCGACTTGGGTAAAGAGGTTACGACGACGCAAAAACCCTCCCTTAGGCAAAAACGGAGCGACGGGAAACTTTTGGACAAACTGTTCCAGTCCGTAAAGGGCGTTGCAACGGCGACGACTGTGGCAACGGTGGCTATCGTCGGTGCGACCGTCGTGGCGACGACACCACCTACCGTCAAACTCAACGAGTTGTCCCTTGGTGGTGATTACGTAACCTACGAAATTACCGTGGACGGCTTGGAAAGCGAGGTGGATTATTCCATCGTCATAAGCACTTCCAACGCATCGGACGTTACGTTTGACGTGGACGAAGATGGCGTGTACAAAAATACGGTGGAGGGATTAAAGCCAGAGTGGGAATACGTCATATCGTTCGTACAGACGGACGAGTACTTGGGTAGGATAAGCCATTTTGAAAAGCGTTTTCAAACGACCAAAGTGCAACCGCCCCAAACTCCACCCGTAGAAGAACCGCGACCGCCTCAAACTCCACCCGTAGAAGAATCGCAACCGCCTCAAACCCCACCCGTAGAAGAACCGCAACCGCCCGCTCCGCAGTTGGCGGTGAGCCAAGTGGCGATAAGTGGTATCAACGAAGTCAAAATAGATTTTACGTACGAGCATTTTACCGAGGGGTGTAACGTAGCGTTCACCTTGGACTACGGGAACGGTGTAAGCGAAACGACCTTGCCCCTTAGTGCGAGGGAATTGAAAAATGGTTACGCTTACGTGCGCGTATCGCAAAACGCGCAGGCTTTGACGGTGATACCCGTGATTCACGAAGTGAACGAAAACGAACCGATTACTTGCGCGCCGTACGAGGCGAACGTACAAAACTCTTTCTCTACGGACGTGAAAGTGCGCTTGCAAACGGGCGAGAAACGGTTTTATCTCAAAGGCATAACGGGCAACGCTACGCACGTCAAAATCGTGAATGCGGAAACGGACGAGGAGTTGTATTTTTACGAGTGTGACTGGACGATACCCTACGATTACGTGGCGAGCGTGTACGACGATTTGGAGAAAGGTATTTATAAAATCGCCTTAACGGACGAATACGGCGCGAGCGTATCCAACGAATACACGGTTGCCGTGGATGCGACGAACGTAGTGGAGTATGAGTATAATATACACTACGTAAACCCCGGTGAGGTGGGCGTAACCTACAACGACGACGGCACGGTGAATTTGTATATCAAAACGAATTTTGAAACGCAAGAAGAAACGTTGTATTATAGCGTGGACTTGAACGAACGCGCGTATAAATCACAGGATAGCGTTTTTGAGGCGACGGGACTTGTCGCCCAGACCTATACGTTGCAATACGACGTTTGTTACGACGTGGACGGGGTTACGTACGCGATTGCTAGCAATTTCCCGTCGGGTGCGATAAACGAGGCGTCGGTGGAAAGTTATATTTGGGCTACGGTTAGCGAAAATACGGTGAACGTTAGCGCAAGTGATACGTTTTTAGAGATTCTCAAGGAGGATTTTATCCGTCTCGTAAGTTCCACGGGCGAAGAAATCGTCGTTACGAGATCGGAAATAGAGGCTATTGATTTTGCCGTAACCTTTACGCAACCGTTCGAGTACGTAGACTTGTATGCGACGTGCGCGTTGTACGAATATCAAATGGACGGCATTGCCGAACACGAAGGCGTGCTCGACAAAACTTGGCAAATAAGAATAGAAAAAACATAGGAGAAAGAAAAATGGAAGGTAACGAAAGAAAGAAAAAAGTGTGGTTCATCGTAGAAATAATCGTGTTATCGTTATTTCTCGCGCTGTTTATCGCATGTCTTGTGATACAGTTGTCCGCACCCGACGGGGCTTTGTCTAGGTGGATGAAAGAAAACGTTTGGGACATCAAAAAGACGGTGATTTCCTTAAAATCGCACGTGCCTACGCTTATCAACAGTTTGATTTATATCATTCTCGTGTACGCGGTATGCAAAGTTTTGCGTTTGATTTTTAGTGCGAAAATGCAAAAAAGTCCACGTTCCAAGACGATTTGTTCGCTCTTGGACGGGTTTGTGAAATACGCTTGCGCGATTGCGATTATCATCTTAATTCTCAAAGCGTGCGGGGTAAACACGACGGCGTTGGTTGCGTCAATCGGTGTGTTGACGTTGGTCGTAGGTCTTGGCGCGCAACCGCTTATTGCCGATATTATCGCAGGGATTTTCATTATTTTTGAAGACGAATATCACGTGGGCGAAATCGTGACGATAAACGACTTCCGCGGTACGGTTATGGAAATCGGTATCCGTTCGACAAAACTTCTCGATGCCGCAGGCAATATCAAAATTATCAACAACAGCGCGATCGGCGACGTAATCAATTTGTCAAGGGAACTTTCTCTTGCTATCGTCGATTGCGATTTCCCTTACGACGTGCCCATCGAGTTTGTGGAAAATATCTTGCAAGAGAATTTTGAGAAGATTGCGGAAAACATTCCTCAAATCAAAGAAGGCCCGTACTATAAAGGCGTGTGTATGTATAAAGATTCCAACGTGACGATTAAAATCGTGGCGAAGTGCTTGGAGGAGGACCGTTTCCAAGTGGAACGCGACCTCAACCGCGAATACCGCAGAATTATCACGGAAAACGGCATTGATATTGCCTATCCGCAAGTGGTTGTCAATTATCCCTCTGAAAAGGCGATTAAAGTGACGAAGAAAGAAAAGCAGGCCGCAAAAGCGTTTTCGGAAGAGCAAGGAAAAATTTCTAAAAATATAGAAGAGCAACAATTATAATCGTGCGCCGACCGTTTTTACGGTCGGTTTTCCGTTTGGAAAAGTTTGTATGGAGCAAGGTATGAAAGTCGTTGTGGCGCGACCACCGCGACAAGAATAAGGCGTTTGGACGAAAGCGCGGAAATCATCGTTTTTGAGCGTTCGGGTTATATTTCCTACGCAAATTGTGGTGATGGAAGATTATCCAAATCTTCGTTCGCCGATGACGAAAATCGTGCTCACCCATTACGAAGCGAAAAAGGGTAGCGCACTACCCAATCAACAAAAATCGGGTAAAAATCCGAAGAAGTTTACCCGAAATTTGGTGCCGCTGGCCGGACTTGAACCGGCACGAACTCTCGTTCGAGGGATTTTAAGGCAAGGACAGCAAATTTCAAGCAAATTTACGAGGCGGTAAAAAGTGCAAAAACGGGGCGATTTTGCACGAAAACTATATCAAAAAGCCCAAAAATATACAATCCGCGCGCAACCCTGATTTTGCTCAAAAATCACACTTTCCCCCGATTTCCCCACGATAAAATCACGCTTTTTAAGAGCTTTTTTAGAAGTTTCTCAAAAAAGTGTGATTTTTATTACTGTTATCAATCGTTTTATATTTTTAAATCAACCGTAATTCGGTTTGACCTGTTTTACAAAATAATATCATAAAGCGTATTTACAAATGTACCAAATTGGGGGCATCAGAAATGATAAAATTGCATTAAGACTCTTTAAGAAGTTGCCTAATAAGCTCAAAAATGATATAATAGAAAAAATGGAGCTTTATATCTATGGCTGAAGAAAATAAAAAACTTGCATTATTGCGTATTTTACATATTTTAGAAAAGTATAGCGATGAGGCGCATCCTTTGACACAGGATGATATCGTAAACCGTTTGGAAAAGGATTACGGTATTGAGTTGGAGCGAAAGGCAGTTGCTCGTCAACTTTCTTTATTAAAAGAAGCGTACGATTATCCCGATTCGCCTATCGTTATTGAATCGGATAGAAGAAAGGGCACGTATATACAAGAGCGTGGCTTTGAAGATGCGGAACTCCGTATGCTGATAGACGGCGTGCTTTCCAGTAAATATATTACGGCTGGACACTCCAAACGTTTGATAGAAAAGCTTTGTGGGCTTTCTAATAAATACTTTCGTTCGCACGTGAAGAATATCTATTCGGTAAATGAATGGGAAAAGACGGATAACGTGGCGTTATTTTTGAATATAGAGTTTGTCGACGAAGCTATTGAACGAAAAAGACAAATTCGTTTTGCGTATAACAAATATGGCGCGGATAAGAAATTGTACAAGACGAGTACGCAGGTACTTTCGCCGTATCAACTGATTTTGCATAATCAAAGATACTATTTGATGGGATATAGCGAATATTGGTCACGAATGGGTTATTTTCGTTTGGATCATATTACGAACATGCAAATAGAAGATAAGCCCCTTAAAGAGCTTCGTACAATTGCAGGATATGAAAACGGAATCCATTATAAGGATTTTTCCACGTCGTTGCCATATATGTTTACCGATAAGATTGAAACGGTGGTATTTGCCGTAGAACAATGGGCGATTGACCAAGTAATTGACTGGTTTGGCAACAGCGCGAAAATTGAAAACGACGGGGACAGGTATAAGGTGAGTGTGCGCGTTAGCCCGAATGCAATGGAATATTGGGCAATGCAATACTTGAACGCAGTTGAAATTTTATCGCCTGCATTTTTGCGGGATAGAATACGAGATAATCTCAAAAAAGCAAGCGAAAAATACGAGAGGAAGTAAGTAAATGGAAAAAATTGTAATTGGGGAAAATTCCTTCCATGCAACGAATCGACAAATAAAAGAAATTAAGCGAATACTTGAAAGTGACGTGGAATTTTTAATTAAACAGGTTTCCGATTTTGAAGGATTAAAGTTTTATATTAGAGATTATCAAAGAGGATATCGGTGGACGCAGTCGGACGTCAACGACTTGCTCGACGATATTTTATCTATAGAAGACGACAAGTATTGTATGCAACCGTTGGTTGCAAAAAAGTAACTACAACCGTTATATATCGCTATCAATTAAAGGTTGAGGAAAACGATTGTAGAGGCGAACAAGAATTATCTTTGCAAGCCGACGAAGAAGTGTATGAGATTGTAGACGGACAACAAAGACTTACGACGTTGTTTTTGGTTTTATCTAAATTGAATCAACCCAAATATTCTATGCATTATGAGTTGTTTAGAACAATAGACCGTTACTATCTTGAAAAGGCAATCAAAGCAATAGAAGCTTGGTTGAACTCAAAACAAGGGGAAAGAGAAAAAACAAAACAAAAAATTTTACAAAACATACGAGAAAAAGTCATCTTTGTTTGGTATGAGGAGAACAAAAACCAAGCAGAAGAAGACGAAGGAAGATCTTCGGAAAAATTATTTAAGACGGTGAATTCCGGTAAAACACCTTTAACGAATGCAGAACTTTTTAGAGCGATGCTGTTAAATGAAGAAAACGCAATTGGAGAAAACGGCATCGTTGATCAAGATATCAAAAGTCAAATCACGCAAATTGCATTCGAATGGGACAAAATCGAGAATTTTTTAAACGATGATGACTTTTGGTATTTTATCGCTAACGATGAATGGGGCGAAAAAACCAGAATCGATTATTTATTGGAGATATATGCAAAACTCAAAAAGGAAGAGGTAAGAAACTCCAAAGGCAAGAAAGGCAAAAATAAAGAACTTTTTGAAAAAATAAAACCTTATTAAAACGATTTGAAGACGTATGCAAAGCGGTAGAAATACGGGAAGCAAGCACGGGCAGGGGGTTAATGCCTGCATTTGCCGAGCGGCTTTGGAAAGAATTAAAAAAGCCGCAAACAGATTGGCGTACCATTCTTAACGATTTCGTGCAAGAAGAAATCAACGATTATTCTTTTTCGCCGCCCGATAGACGCTTTGACGATTCACCCTTCTTTTTACCCGATTTCAACGGGAAAGACGATTTGGTGGAAGATATTTTATTTATGATATGAAACCGTTAAAGAATAGTGGTGAAATTTCCGTGAGAAAAACCGCCCGTTGGTAAAAGCCAATGGGCGGTATTACTTTATATTCAATTTATCCACAAAGTTCTTTTAATTTTTGCCAAATTTTTACCATAGCGTAGGTGTCAAGTTCGCAATATTTTAAAAGATTTTTCCTTGCGATTTCTTGCTCGGCGGGGGGCAGGTCTTTGATGAGCGGGAATAAAGTCATCGCTTCGCCGCCGTTATGTACCCCTTCCAAGTTATGATAATCAAGTTCGGGGTCATTCGGGAACATGGCAGGTAAAACGCTCTTAATGGAAAACGAATTGCCGATTGCTTTCGTGTAATAATGTCCGTGGTGGAACGGGTCGATTAAATCTTGGATATTATCGCGGATTTTCATTAAGCTATCCGCTAAATCGGGGAACATTTCGGCAAGTTCTTTAATTCTACCTTTTTCAAATCCACGATGAAACAAGATTGGAAACTGATTGGCATTATCGTCGGTGGTATGGTAGGAGCGATAGGATTGTTCTACATATTCGGGCTTTTTGCACAGTTTATAGACTATGCGTGGGTGATGCGATACGCCGTTATGAACCCTGAGAAATACGACGTTCCCAAAGTTTCTTTCGGATTTTTCGATTGTATTTTGGCTACCTTTTCGAGTACGGGATTAAAGGGCATTATCGCTATCCTTGTAATCGGGCTTATCGTTGCCTTACTGAATATCGACAGGATAGAAAAATGGCGCAGAAATAGGAAGAACGGGCGCGGATTTGAAAGAAGCGAAAGCAATTCTCACGGCTCGGCGAAGGAATTATCGTTTGACGACATAAAAGAGAATTTCGAAGTGTCTACCGTGGACGGTGCGAGGGGTATTATACTGGGTGAAACTCGTGATAAACTCGTTTGTCTTCCACGCGATAAGAAAGGAAATAAAAATATTGCCGTGATAGGCTCGTCGGGAACGGGCAAGTCGAGAGCGGTTATCCGTAATGCGCTGTTCCAAATGATGATAAACGGCGAATCGGTGGTGCTAACCGACCCCAAGGGCGAACTGTATGCCGATACGGCGTATTTGTTTGCTTGGTACGGGTACGAAATTAAGGTTCTCAACCTTGTAGATATCGAAAAGAGCGACGGTTGGAACCCTATGGAAGACGTTATAAAGCATCCTGAAAAAGCAACCGTGCTTGCGAAATCTTTGGTTATCAATAGTGGTACGGCAAACGGTGGAGATAAGTTTTGGGACGACGTTGCGGAAAATCTGTTAAAAGGTTTGATTTTGTGGGTGGCGTTGGACGAAAACTTGACAAGCGAAGAAAAGAACTTGGCGGAAGTGTATAGGCTATTGACGATGGAAAACGAAAACGAGTTTTGTCTACTGTTGGGACGGCTTTCCGATAAACATCCTGCCAAGCAAGCGTTCAATACGTATTTGATGAGTACGGAATCGGTGCGTATGAGTACCCGCGCAGGGCTTGCCACCCGTTTGGGGATTTTGCAGGAAAAACGGGTAAAAGATTTCTTCTCGTCTGCGGATATGAACCTTTTCTTGCCTGCCGAACGCAAATGCGTGTATTACGTCGTTACCAGCGACAACGATATGTCTAAAAATATGATTACGGCGTTGTTTTTTACCTGTCTAATGCAAAGCGTGCTTGCGTATGCGGACAAACAGTCCGATAAAAAATGTGCCATACCCGTCAACTTCGTGTTGGATGAGTTCAACAACGTGGGCAAACTGGGTATTAGCGCGGACGGTAGCGATTTTGCACGGTTTGTCAGTACCTGTCGTTCGAGAGATATTAACGTGACGTTTGCCGTTCAAGGTATCGGGCAGTTGCAAAACAGATACGGAAATTGCTTATGGTCGGATATTCTCAACAATTGCGATACGCAAATCCTTTTGGGTTGCAACGATATGATAACGGCAGAGTATTTTTCCGAGCGAAGCGGTGAAATCACGGTAGAGTACGATACCTATTCAAGAAGTGAACGGACGGGCAGTAGGGAAAGAACCTATAACCAAAGTAAGCAAAAAACCAAACGCAGATTGTTTACATCTGACGAAATTTTGCGAGGCAATCCGTCGGAACTCAAATGCTTTTGCAACGGGCTTGGAGTAATGACGCTGAATAAGTTCGATTATTCCCGTCATTCTCTCTATAAGCATATCGTAAAAGAAGACGTCAACGAATATGTTCCCGAACGGGAAAACAAACCCGTAGAAAGGGCTGAAAAGGACGAAAAACAGCCCGAAAGTAAGACGGAAAAGGGTTTCTATAAAATCCGTACAATCGACGCTAAAACGGATGTGTAAAACAAATAAAGCAGTCGCCGAGCAACAGCGAGGCGACTGCTTGAAAAATCAAAAGAAAATAAATGAAACGGAGATAAAAATATGAACACAATCTATGTAAACAACACAAACAAATTGACAAAAACAGGCTTTTTAGGGTATAATATAAGTATCCCGAAACGTAGTGCGGACAAGTCCGACAACGAAGCAAGAAACGTTCAAAAAGCCGCTTGTGGACGGGGAGGGAATACAGGGCGAACGCACAGTCCGCCTTACCAGCGAAGGAGGTGACGGATAAAGAGTTAAAGAAGGTTTTGAAATGCTTGGAGTTAATTCCCAGCGAGCAAGGACGGGACGAAGCGATACAAATCGTCTTAAAAGCCGCGGCGGAAAGCATTACTTTGGAGCATATCAAAAAAATTTCTTCTTATCGGGAAGAAAAGAAGAAACAGGAAAAAGAGCGTGGTTATGTCAAATTTACCAAAAAGGAGATAGAAACTATGCCAGACA
>SVIX01000043.1 GCA_015069285.1 Clostridiales bacterium
CAAGCTCCAAATAGGAAACGAGTTGGGACAATAGAAAATCTACGCCCGCCTCCACCGCCCAAGCGTTACTTCCGTTCCAATCGATTTCCTTTAACAAGCGAACGAACTTATCAAAGAAAACTTCCTCTTTGACAATGGGATTTAAAATTTTTCTTCCTTTTTTATATTTATTAAATTTAGACAAATACGCGTAAGGTACGATAAGCACGACCGCTTCGTTTTTTTGCGCGCCCGTCATTTTATAAGCGTGCGCGTCGTAGCTGTCCGAAATTACGATTGTTTTCTCCGTTACTTCGTATTCTATACCGTTGATAACCGCCTTGCCCGTCCCCTTTTTCAAAAGCAATATCTCCAAATTATTATGATAATGATTGCTAAATCCTTTATAATCGTCGTTTTCAAGGAGGACTACGCTTTTATTTTCTTCCCTTTCTATCTCATAAAAACCGTTCATTATTTTCACCTTTTCTTTAATTATATCAAAAAATGGGAATAATTTGCAAGTGTTTTTTGTTGAAAACGGGAATTTTATTCTATATAATAAAATTACAAAAACTCTTAAGGAGAAAAAAAATAAAATGAACGAGAAAAAAATGTTAGACAAGTTCAAGGAATTGCCGGAAGAAGAACACGCAACGACAAAAACCAAATTACAGGTGGGCATTATCGGTACGGGCTGGATTGCAGGCGCGTACGCGGAATCGGCGAAGTCGATTGACGATATGGAAATTTGCGCGCTTGCGGACCTCATTCCCGGCAAAGCGGAACAATTTAAGGAAAAGTATAACTTTGAGTCGGCGGTTTGCTATTCGTCGCATAAGGATATGATTGACAACCATCCGCATTTGGACGCGGTGTTCGTATGTACTTACAACAGAACGCACGCGGAATGTACCATTTACGCTTTGGAACACGGTATTCACGTACTTTGCGAAAAGCCGATGTGCGTTACTTTGGAAGAAGCGGTTGCGATGCGTAAAGCGGAAAAAGCGTCGGGAAAAATTTTGTCTATCGGTTTCCAACCGAGAATGGACCCGAACATGAAAAAAATCAAAGAAATCGTAGAAAGCGGTGTTTTGGGTAAGGTATATTATATTCAAACGGGCGGTGGCAGACGCCGTGGTATCCCCACGCCTTTCGGCACTTCTTTCATCGCGGATGAAACGGCGGGCATCGGCGCGATGGGCGATATCGGATGCTATTCGCTGGATATGGTACTCAACGCTATCGGTTATCCCAAGCCCTTGACGATAACGGGCTACACCTCCGATTTCTTCGGCAAACGCCCCGACTATTATCCCAAGCACCCCGAATACGCAGAGGCGTTTTCCGTTGAGGATTTCGCCGCGGGCTTTATCCGTTTGGAAGGGGATATTATTCTCGACTTTAGAATTTCTTGGGCGATGAACCTCGATACGCCGGGCGATACGATTATTTTAGGTACGAAAGGCGGATTGCGTATCCCCTCTACCGAATGTTGGAACGGTAGCGTAGGCGGTGCGATGACGTTATACTCGGAGATGGCGGGTTCGCAAGTACAAACGGAATTCCCCATTATTCCTCCTCCCAAAGACGGCGTGTTCTGCGAAAAGATACGCGCTTTCCTCGACGCCGTTATCCTCAACGGAAAATCGCCTATTCCCACCGAACAAATTATTATCAACCAAGCGATTATCGACGGTATCGTGCGTTCGGCTAAACTCGGCAAAGAAATTAGCGTAGAAATTCCGGAGGTATAAAACAATGAAAAATTTTAAAGTTGGTATTCAACTGTATTCCGTTCGCGAAGAGCTCGCAAAGGATTTTGAAGGCACGTTAAAAAAGGTAGCCGACGCGGGCTATCAATACGTAGAGTTCGCAGGATTTTTCAAGCGTAGCGCGGAGGAAATTAAAGGTATTTTAGAGAAATACGGCTTAACCGCGATTTCCGTTCACCAAGCGATGGACGGGTTCAATACCCCCGAAAAAATGCAAAGTTTCCTTCACTACGCAAAAACGCTTACTCTTAAATTCGTCGTTATTCCTTGGATGAACAAAGAGGTATTTTACGATAAAGACGCTTATGCGCAATTCGTGCAATCGGTAAAAGACGCGGGCGAAATTTTTGCGAAAAACGGGATTACGCTTTGCTATCATAATCACGATTTTGAATTTGAAAAGATTGACGGGAAATATATCCTCGACAGATTGTACGAGGACGTACCCGAAGAATTTTTGAAGACGCAACTTGACCTTTGTTGGGTAAAATACGGCGGTGAGTCGCCCGTAAATTACATAAAAAAATACGCAAAGAGAAGCGGTATTATCCATTTCAAGGACTTTTACGCAAGCAAGACGAAAGAACAGGTTTACGCCTTAATCGATGAAAAAGGCGTTGCGCAAGGCGACGATAAAAAAGCCACCGACTTTAAATTTATGCCTCTTGGGCAAGGTTTGCAAAATTGGGAGGAAATTATCCGCGCCTTAGAGGAAAGCGACGTGGAATACGTCGTATACGAAAAGGACCAATGGTACGACGGCAACCCGATTGAGGACGCAAGACAAAGCCGTGCGTATTTAAAAAACACCTTTGGCTTATAAGACATTAAAAAAGAAAGGAAATCGCAAAGCCGAGTCCCTACAAGGGATTCGGCAACTAAATAAATCCGTGAACGGATTTGTGATATTTGTCTAACGACAAGTGATATTGCTACGCAGTTATATTCGCCTTACGGCGAGTTAAGGATTTATTTAATATAACTTTGGTGATAGCCAAAATACAACGCAAGACTTGTCTTGCATATAACTTTAGCCACAAGGCTAAAAATATAACTCATATATGTTTAATCTTTTGTGGATATAAAAAGCACACTAAATTTCACTTTTAGTGAAGTATAGTGTGCTATACTTTTATTATGAACAAAAATTCCCTAATAGGAACCGCCAAAACGATTTCCTTTCTTTTTATGCGTTTCGCCGTAAATTGACGGCAACCGCACCGCCTATCACGCCTGCAAATAACGCCAAAAACAATTCGATAA
The DNA here is from genome assembly GCA_015069285.1 of Clostridiales bacterium. Taxonomy (GTDB): domain Bacteria; phylum Bacillota; class Clostridia; order Christensenellales; family Borkfalkiaceae; genus Scatosoma. The sequence continues at coordinate 3,021 of SVIX01000043.1, forward strand.
AAATCCACCCCGAAAGGGAAAAGTCCCCTCCGATTGCCGAAAAGGTCAAATAGGAAAGCGCGGTAAAAAGAAGCGCGACCGCTCCGCCTTTTAAAAAACCTTTTTCCCCGCGGATAAAAAGAAGCGAGCCGAGTAAAATCGCCACCACTTTCACCGTTTGATTGACGGGATAGACGATTTTATCGGAAAGGGGCGTAAAGCGGAGTATATTGGCTAAAATAATTACCGCCAAAAAGGAAAAACCGAGCGCAAATCCCACGCCTTTGAGTATTTGAAAAAATCCGTTGCCTGTTACCGATTCGTTTTGCATAAGAAAACACCTCCGCTATATTCTATGCGGAGGCGTTTGGGTTTCATTCCGATATTTTATTATTCGTTTTCTTTCTTTTCTTCCACCGTTTCTACGGCTTCTGCGGGTTGTTCGGTTTCCACCGTTTCGCCCTCGAAAGGTTCTTCCGTAGCGGGCGTTTCCGTAGCGGTTGCGTTTTCTACTTTTGCGTCCGTTTGATATATCGCTTGCATATCAAATTTAAGATAGGATTTACCGCTTGCTTCCGTGCCCGTTTCCAAAACGAAGGTGTTATCCTCTTTGCAAAGTTCCACGACTACTCCGCAAATACCGCCGATGGTCTTTACCTTATTACCCGGCTTAATCGCGTTGAGCATATTCGTGATTTCGTCCTGTTTTTTCTTTTGCGAACGACGGCTGAATACCATCATCACGATAAAGATAACGACGATTGCGCCAAGCATAATATACGTAGCCAAAGGGCTTCCCGTATTTTCCGCATTTTCTGCCAACAAATTAAAAAGCATATTCTACTCTCCTCACAAATGCGCGCAAGTAAAATTGGCGCAAAAATTATTTTATAGTTCTATGATAGCCTTTTTTTATTTTTTTTGCAAGCGATTTTTTACCAATTTTTGCTTTTTTTTATTTTTCACCGCTTTTTTATTAAACCTTCACGCTTTTTTCTGCGATTTACGGCGTTTTTTGTCCGAAAGCACGTGAAGCAACAAATACGCGCCCGTCAACAAAAGAATGGCGCAGATAAGTACGAGATAGCTTTGCCAAAGCTCTACTTGTCTACCAAAGAAATACAAATTACAATCGGCGGTATCGCGTATTCCCTCGATTGCCTCTTTAGGAAAACCTTGGTTTGCCATTTCCCGATACGCGCCCGCAAGCGCGTGGTTTCTAAGTAGCGAAGTACCGTAAGTCCCGGGCAAGAAAGACAACGCGTTTCTAAGCCCCTCGCCAAATTGCGAAATAGGCATATACGCGCCACAAATAAATCCGTAACCCGCGCTGACGATCGTCCCCACCGCCGAGAGCTGTCCTTGGGTCGTAAGCGGATAACTCACGAGCGCGGAAAGCGCCGAGCCGAACAGTACCAACAACAAAGTATCCAGCAAAAAGAGCAACGCGTCCGTAAAAGATAAATACCAACCCGTAACCGCCAAGTACACCATACCGAGCGCGGTTGCCACCAAGCTGATAACGACCCCGTTGAAAACGGTCGCAAAATAATAACCGAGCGCTATCGTTTTCGGGTCGGCAGGCGAAACGTCAAAGTCACCGCGCGCGCCCGTGACTTTGTCTTGCACGGCGCACAAATGCGCGCAAAAAGGTACGGTAACTGCGCTCACCGCCAAAAGCGAGGAAAGCAACAGTCCGCCCACCAAGCCTTTGATTACCTTATCGTCGAATACGAAGTCTTGGGGTACGGCTTGCAAAAAACTGTCCTCGTATACGTTATAGAGAAAGGTTACGTATAATACGAGCAAAATTATCGGCGTAATCAACGAGGTAAAAAACGTGCCTTTATCCTTGAAAAATATTTTTACGTTGCGTTTTATCAATGCGTTTAGCGTTTTCATACTTCTGCTCCTTTAAGCGTTTTACCCGTGACCGCCAAAAAGACATCGTCCATTTTTCCTTTTACGATTTCGTAGTCCTTAAAAAGTTCGGGATTTTTTAAAATAAGCGCGGTTGCCTCCGCCGTATCCTTAACCGTAACGCGATACCCGTCGGCGATTTTTTCGTACGGTTTTTGCAAACGCTTTAACGCCTCTTCCGCTACGCCATACAAAGTAATATAATCGCAAGTATACGCGTTTTTAAGTTGCAACGGCGAACCTTCCGCTACGATTTTTCCACCGTCTAAAATAACGATATAGTCCGCCTCCGTTGCCTCCTCCAAATAATGCGTAGTCAAAAATACCGTAATATTGCGTTCTTTGCGCAACTTTTCGATAACGCTCCACACCGCTTTGCGCGTTTGCGGGTCAAGCCCCGTCGTCGGTTCGTCTAAAATTAAAATTTCAGGGTTATGGATAATCGCGCGCGCCACGTCCACCCGTCGGCGTTGTCCGCCCGAAAGTTTGCCCACCGGACGGCGTAAAATATCCTGCAACGCGAAAAGTTCGGTCAACTCTTTTAACCGCTTTTCAAAATCTTCGCCAACGATACCGTACAAAGCCGAACGGGTTTTTAAATTATCGTAAACGGAGAGCGGTTTATCCAAAACGGAATTTTGGAACACCACGCCAATCGCGCGTTTTATCCCGTCCGTGTTCTCGTCCAAATCTTGCCCGTTTATAAGCACCGTACCGCTATCTTTTTTCGTTTGACCGCACATAATCGAAATGGTCGTGCTTTTGCCTGCGCCGTTCAAGCCCAAAAAGGCGAACAATTCCCCCTTTTTTACCTGAAAAGAGATACCCTGCACCGCTTTTACGTCGCCGTAGCTTTTATAAAGTTCCCGTATTTTTATCATAATTTTTAACCTCAAAGATTTTCAAAAACCGTTTTCCCCTTTTTCCGTTCCCAAAGATAGAGCATTACGCCGAACGACGCAAATACCAAAGAACAAAGAAGTAAATATATCCTAATGCCAAGCCCTTGCCCGAACAAAAACCAACCGCCGACGAAGAGCGCGGACGCGCCCCAACCGAAAAAGGTAGCCAAAAGCGTAGAAACGCTTTGCTTTACCGCCGTAATTTCGTTCGTCCAATGCAAATTAGGGAATTTCAGATTGACGAACAGACCGAATTTCGCGCACAAAAAGCACAAGGCAAAGAGCGTGAGCAAGATACAAAGACAAGTGAGCGCGGGAATTTTCAAAAGCGCGCAAAGCTCGATAGCTCCAACGAGCGCGGGCGGGAACGCAATCGCCAAATGAAACGCCGTTTTCGCTTTAAAAATTTGCTCCGTTTTGACGGGCGAAGAACGCAAAATCCAAAGCGTTTCCCCTTCCAAGGAAACGGAGGAGGCGGTAAAAACGGTAGACGACGCGATAAAACAAAGAATACTTACCAAAATAGACGCGACTTCGTCTTTCGGGATAGGCGAAGCGTTGATTTGCCGAATGAGCTCCATATTAAAGGGCGCTACGATACACAAAATCAACAAAAGGACCACGCCTATTCCGCCGTTCAAAAGTAGCATCAAGTTTTTAAAAATGCGCGTGCTTTCCCGTTTGAAAAGCGCAAAAAATACGGAAGAACTTTTTCCTGCTTTTTCGCGGTAAACCCGTTTTTTCGCTCCGCGTTTTACGGTGACGACGCGTAAAAAAGTTTTGCTTAATACAAAATAGCTAAGCGCGAAAACACCGCCGAAAACGGCTAAAAACCCGAGCAAGCCCACGCCGTCCCCGACGCACGCAAGCCCTGCCAAATACAAAGGAAAGAGGCTGGTTTTCATCGTTTGCCCTACCGCCTCGCCGTGGAGGATTACGAACGTTAAATATTCGTTGATTTTACCGATAATTAAAAAATACGCCACCAAAAATACCGTCGTAAACAACAGCGTAAGTAGGTTTTTCGAGCGAATCCGCGCAGTAACGAGCGCGACCAGCCAACCGAGGAGCAAGCAAAGCGCAAGCGCGCCGAGAGGCAACGCGAAAAGCACGACGAGCGCGCAAAGCAAAAGGGGGATTTGAACGCCGACGAGGATAAAATATTGCGCGAAGGCAGGAAGGAGCACGAGCGATTGAAAAAACAAGGTCATAAGATACAAGGGCAACACCCTTGAAAATAAGACCGCCCAAGGTTTCAAAGGCAACGAAAGAAGAAAATCGTTATCTTTCGCCTCGTACACTTTGGATTTGGTCGCGAACACGCTCCCCAAAACGCCAAGTCCCGTAGCAATCGTTGCAACGAAAGCGAAATACACCCAAGAAAGCCCTGCCTGCACGAGTGGCGCGCAGAGCGTTTTGCTAAGTTCCCACATCATAAATCCGACTCCGCCCGTCGCGTACGCAAGCAGAAGAAGAATCCCCAAAACACCGAGTTTACTTAACTTTTTTCCGCTTTTCCGCCCGATAAAGAAGAAGGACGCCGTTTCCAAAAATTGTTTTTTAAGTAGCGCTTTCAGCATCGTTTCCCTCCAAGCTCAAAAAGACGGTTTCCAAGGAAGAATCCCCTTTCACCTCGTCCATGGTCCCCACCTTTACGAGTTTTCCGTTTTGAATTATCGCCACTTTATCGCATAATTTTTCCGCGACTTCCAAAACGTGCGTGGAGAAGAAAATCGCGCAACCCTCCTCGCACATTTTACGCATTATCTCTTTGATTTGATGCGAAGCTTTGGGGTCAAGCCCCACGAACGGTTCGTCCATAATCATCAGTTTCGGGGTATGCATAAGCGCGGAAATGAGCGCAAGCTTTTGTTTCATTCCGTGCGAGTACGCGCCAATCAGTTCTCCCAAGTCGGCGGTCAAATTAAAAAGCTCCGCGTATTTTGCAATCCGCTCTTTCCGCTCCTTTACGGGTACTTCAAAAACGTCGCCTATAAAATGCAAATACTGTACGCCCGTCATAAACGCGTAAAGGTCGGGATTATCGGGAATATACGCAATTTTCTTTTTACATTCGAGCGGGTTTTTGCGTACGGATACCCCGTCGATATAAATTTCCCCCTCCTCAAACGCCAAAATTCCGCAACACGCTTTTAAAGTGGTGGTTTTCCCTGCGCCGTTATGCCCGATAAACGCGCAAATCTCCCCCGCTTTTATGTGCAAACTCACGCCGTCTACCGCTTTCTTTTCTCCGTAACTCTTGCTCAAATTTTCGATTTTTAACATTTTTTTTGCTCCGTTTTCTTGTATTGATATTAAAATGATATCATATTGAAATTATGTTGTCAAGCATTTTTACGAAAAAAAGCGGAAAAATCCGCTTTTTTGTTTTACCATTTCCCTTCGCCACCGTATTTTTGATAAAATTCTTTGGCGAAATCCTTAACGTATCCGCCCAAAATGGATTGACGAAGTCCTTTCATCAAGTTATGCAAGAAGGTGATATTGTGCAAACTCAATAACATCGCGCCGTACATTTCGCCCGTGTTTATCAAGTGGCGGAGGTACGCTTTGGTGTAATTTTTACAGCAATAGCAATTACATTCGCTATCCAAAGGGGTAAAATTCTCTTTATACTTGCCGTTTCGAACGACGACGCGCCCTTTTGAGGTAAGCGCCGTGCCGTTTCTCGCGATACGCGTAGCGAGTACGCAGTCGAACATATCGATACCGCGAAGCGTGCCTTCGATTAGACAATCAGGCGAGCCGACGCCCATCAAATAACGGGGCACGTCGGTAGGAAGTTTGGGTTGTAAATCGTCCAACAGCTCGTACATAAGCGGTTTGGGTTCGCCGACGGAAAGTCCGCCGATAGCGATACCGTGTTTTACAAACGGCAAAGTCCTTTGTAAGCTTTCCGCGCGTAAATCTTTATACATATTGCCTTGCACGATAGGGAATAACGCTTGTTCGGGCTTGTCGTGGAATTTATAGCAACGCTCCAACCACGAAGCGGTACGGAGCATCGCCGATTTGGCTTGCGCGTGCGTATAGCCGTACTCGCTACACTCGTCGAACGCCATAATAATATCCGCGCCGAGGTTTTGTTGTACTTGCATCGCCCTTTCAGGCGTAAAGAAATGCTTGCTACCGTCCACGGCGGAGGAAAACTGCACGCCCTCGTCGGTGATTTTATTCAAATTTCCAAGCGAGAATACTTGGAAACCGCCACTATCCGTCAAAATAGGCTTGTTCCAATGCATAAATTTATGCAATCCGCCCGCCTTTTTGACGATATCGTCGCCCGGTCGCATATACAAATGGTAGGTGTTCGAAAGGATAATTTGCGAACCCGCCTCCTCTAAATCGCGAGGGAAAACGCCCTTGACGGTCGCTTGCGTGCCGACGGGCATATACACGGGCGTTTCAATATCGCCGTGAGGGGTATGCAAAATACCTGCCCTCGCGCCCGTTTCGGGGTCGGTTTTGATAAGTTCAAAAGAAAAATATTCGTTGTTCATAGTCTACTTTCCGCTTTACGTTTGTTTACGCCGATTATACCATAAATAAAAGAAAAAGGCAAGTTTTTCGTACGGCGTTCCGTGTAATTGTTGACTTTTAAAATTAACGGGTGTATAATATATTTTGGTGAAAGGAGATTTAACGCTATGCTTTTTAATTATCATACGCATACCAAGCTTTGCGGTCACGCAAGGGGGGAAAATAGAGAATACGTCGAAAACGCCATCAAACGCGGTTTAAAAACGCTGGGTTTTTCCGACCACGCGCCCTATTATTTCCCTACCGAAGAACGGCGCAATCAACGTCGGCACGCAATGCACGTGGATAAAATCCACGAATACGCGGACAGCGTTCGCGCGCTCGCTAAGGAATACCAAAAGGATATTCGTATTTTATGCGGTTTTGAGTTGGAATATTATCCCGACTACCACGAGGAAGAAATGGCGTTTTTGCGCACCGTATCCCCCGATTATTTAATTCTCGGTCAACACTATACGGGCAACGAATGGGGAAAACCCGTCCACGCCACCTCGGACGACGCGCTTTTTAGCGCGTACGTTACGCAAGCGATTGCAGGTTTGGCGACGGGGGATTTTTTGTATCTTGCGCACCCCGATATGCCCGGTCAAAATCTAACCAAAGAGGTAGCGACTCGCGAATATAGAAGAATTTGCGAATTTGCCAAAAAGAAAAATATCCCCTTGGAAATAAATTTCTTGGGGCTTGGCGACAATCGGTGCTATCCCTCCAAAGAATTTTTTGCCATCGCGGCGGAAGTGGGAAACGAGGTCTTGTTCGGAATAGACGCGCACACGCCCGAATCGCTTTTAGCCGTAGAGGTAGAGGAAAAAGCGTTGCAAATGGTCAACGAATTGGGATTAAAATTAATTGAAAAAGATTTATTGTAAAATTACCCGCAAAAGCGATTGACTTTTTTTGCGTTTGCGTTTACAATAAGCGTATGCACTTTATACTTTATATTATAACAAGGAGATAAAATTATGAAACTCAAAAAGATTTTAGCAACCGTACTCGCTACGACGGCAACCGTAGCAACGCTTGGATTTAGCGCTTGTAAAGAAGACGCGCTCGTCGTATACACCGAAGCGGGCTTTGCTCCCTTCGAATACATTCAAGACGGCAAAATCGTAGGCGTAGACGTGGATATTATGAACCTCGTCGGTGAAAAATTAGGCAGAGAAGTAAAATTTGAAAACGTTGGATTTGACACCATCGTAGACACCGTTTCCGCGGGCAAACTTTGCAACGTCGGCGCGGCAGGTATTTCCGTTGCCGAAGAACGCAGACAAAAGGTAGACTTCTCCACCGAATATTATACGGCGAATTTGTACGTTATCTACCAAACGAGCGAGGCTACTTCTTACGAATCCACGACGACGGACGAAGTCAAGGGCGTGTATTGGGATTCGCTCGCAGGTAAAAATATCGCCGTGCAAAGCGGTA